>JANLQB010000438.1:0-23558 GCA_031367565.1 Verrucomicrobiota bacterium | reverse complement strand
TCTCTCAAGTTCACGCGGCTACGGAAAAGCCAAACATCCTGCTCATCGTCGCCGACGACATGGGCTACTCGGATGCGGGCTGTTATGGCGGCGACATCGCGACGCCGAATCTTGATGCGCTCGCAAAAGACGGACTGCGTTTCACGCAATTTTACAACACCGCGCGGTGCTGGCCGTCGCGAGCGGCGATCCTGAGCGGCTACTACGCGCAGGAAGTGCGGCGCGATACCGTGCCGGGCTTGAAAAGCGGCGGGCAGGGCACACGGCCCGCATGGGCGCGGCTGCTGCCGGAAATGCTGAAGCCGCTCGGCTATCGCTCCTACCATTCCGGGAAATGGCACCTCGACGGCAAGCCGCTCGAAGCCGGCTTCGACCACTCCTACAGCCTGAATGATCACGACCGCCACTTCGCGCCGCGGCTGCATACGGAGGACGACATGCCGCTTCCGCCAGTCGTCGCAGGCTGCGGCTACTACACGACCACGGCCATCGCCGATCACGCGATCAAATGTCTCAAGGAACACGCGGAGAAATTTGCCACGCAGCCGTTCTTCGAGTTCCTCGCTTTCACCGCACCGCATTTCCCGCTGCAAGCTCCGGCGGAAGACATCGCGCGTTACAAAGAAAAGTATCTGCGCGGCTGGGATGCGATGCGCGATGAACGCTGGCAGCGCATGCACGCGATCGGCATCGGCGGCAGCACGCTCGCGCCGATCGAGCGTGAAGTCGGACCACCGTATGACTTTCCCGTTGCGATCAAAAAGCTCGGGCCGAAGGAAGTGAATCGCCCGCAGCCGTGGCAGGATTTGAGCGCGGCGCAGCGGGAGTTTCAGGCGGAGAAAATGGCGATCCACGCCGCGATGGTGGACCGGATGGATCGCGAGATCGGACGCATCCTCGCGCAACTCCGCGAGATGGGTGCGCTCGAAAACACGCTCATCCTTTTCCTCTCCGACAACGGCGCGAGCGCCGAGATGATGGTGCGCGGCGACGGCCACGATCCCGATGCGGTGTGCGGCACGGGCGCGACTTTTCTGAGCATCGGCCCCGGCTGGTCGAGCCTGTGCAACACGCCGTTTCGCCGTCACAAAACGTGGGTGCATGAAGGCGGCATCTCCACGCCGCTCCTCGTGCGCTGGCCTGCTGGCATCGCGGCGCGTGGTGAATTACGGACGACGCCCGGTCACGTGATCGACCTCGTGCCGACGATCCTTGAAGTCGCGGGCGGCAAGCCTTTTGAAAAATGGAACGGCCAGACCGTCCCGCCCGCGCCCGGCAAAAGCCTCGTCCCGCTTTTCGCCAAGGACGGCCCTGCGATCCACGACTCCATCTGGTGGTTGCACGAAGGCAACCGTGCGCTGCGTGTCGGCGATTGGAAAATCGTCGCTGCCGGGAAAGACAGCGAATGGGAACTTTACGACCTCAGCACCGACCGCTCCGAAACGAAAAACCTCGCCGCCGAAGAGCCGGAAAAAGTGCGCGAGATCGCTGCCGAGTGGTCGCGCCAGACGGCGGAATATAATGCGTTGGCCGCGAAGGATGCGTCGATCGCCGTGAAAGCGAAACCTGGCAAAGCGACGGAGCCCGACTAGGGCCGCCCGCTCAGCAATCGCTCGCCGTGATCGAGCGTGGCGAGGAGCTTTCCCTCGTTAATCAGATCGGGTTTCGTATGTGTGCCGACACCGTGGATCAACATGGCTGCGATCGTCTCCGCAAAAGGCGGCATGGAAGCGCCTTCCTTCACCAGCATTGACGGCGGAAGGTTGGTGTTTCCGCGCTGCGCGGTGTGAGATATGGCTGCAAAATATGAAACGTTTCTCCCTGCTTTCTTTGTTTGTGATGCTGCTCGCCTCGCTGGCGGCGCGGGCGGCGGTTCGTCCGAATATCGTCGTGGTGCTCGCCGATCAGTGGCGGGCGCAGGCGTTCGGTTTTGCGGGTGATCCGAATGGGAAAACGCCGAATTTTGACCGGCTCGCGGGTGAGAGTGTGCGTTTTGTAAATGCGGTCGCGGGCATTCCGGTTTGTTCGCCGACGCGGGCTTCGCTTTTGACGGGACAGCGTCCGATCACGCACGGCGTTTTCATCAACGACGTGCCGCTGAATCCGGACGCGGTCACGTTTCCAAAAGTGCTGAAGGCGGCGGGCTACGACACCGCGGCGATCGGGAAGTGGCACATCGACGGGCATGGTCGGTCGGCATTCATTCCGCGTGAGCGGCGGCAGGGTTTTGATTACTGGAAAGTGCTCGAGTGTACGCACCATTACACCGACTCGATTTTCTACGGAGACACTGCGGAAAAGCGGCACTGGTCGGGCTACGATGCGCTCGATCAGACGCGCGATGCCTGCGAATTCCTGCGGTCGCGCGAGAAAGGCGCGAAGCCTTTTCTGCTCTGGCTCGCGTGGGGTCCACCGCACGATCCATACCTGACTGCGCCTGCGAAATACCGCGCGCTTTACGATCCGGCGAAGCTGACGCTGCGGCCCAACGTGCCCGCGAATTTGGAGGCGCAGACACGCAAAAATCTCGCCGGATATTACGCGCACTGCTCAGCGCTCGATGATGCGATGGGTGAACTGCTGCGCACGCTGCGGGAGAGCGGGCTGGCGTCCGATACGATCCTCGTTTTCAGCGCGGACCACGGCGACATGCTGGGCTCGCAAGGCCTGTGGAAAAAGCAGAAGCCTTTCGATGAATCTGCGCGGGTTCCGATGCTCGTGCGCTGGCCGGCGGCGTTCGGAACAGAAGCGCGGCAACTCGCGGCTCCGATCAATTCCGAAGACGTGATGCCGACTTTGCTCGGGCTCGCGGGGGTGGCGATTCCGCCGAGGGTGGAGGGCCTCGACTACAGCGCGCATCTGCGCGGCGGGCCGAGTCCGGGCGATGGTGCGACGGTGCTCACGTGCGTTGCGCCATTCGGAGAATTTGAGCGGCGAAATGGCGGCAGGGAATATCGCGGGCTGCGCACCGCGCAGCACACTTACGTGCGCGATCTCAACGGTCCGTGGCTGCTTTTCGACAACGATGCCGATCCGTATCAGCAAAAAAATTTAGTCGATCAGCCTGCGCACGCGGCGCTGCAAGCGGAGCTTGATGCGCAACTCACGCGCAAGCTCAAGGCGAACGGCGACGCGTTTCTGACCGGCGCGGAATACATCCGGCAGCGCGGTTACATCGTGGATGCGAATGGGACCGCGCCTTACGAGAAATGAAACCGCTTCTTTTCACGATCGCTTACGCACTCGCGCTTTCCCCTTCGCATGCCGCGAGCGTCAGCACTTTCGCAGGCACCGGCGCGAAGGGTTTTTCCGGCGACGGCGGCCCCGCGCGCAGCGCGCAACTCAACAATCCATTTGCCATCACGCGTGGGCCGGACGGGGCGCTTTATATTTGCGATGTGGACAACGACCGCATTCGCCGGGTGGCGGTGGACGGAAAGATTTCGACCTTCGCGGGAAGTGGGGTGCGCGGTTTCGGCGGTGATGGTGGAGCGGCCGCAGCGGCAGCGCTGAATGAGCCTTATGAGATGGCCTGGGATCGGGCGGGGAATCTGTTCTTCGTCGAACGGATGAATCATTGCGTACGGCACGTCGATGCGAAAACGGGCGTGATCAGCACGGTGGCTGGAAATGGAAAAGCGGGTTTCGCAGGCGACGGCGGACTGGCGAAGGAGGCGCAGTTTAATCAGCCGCACAGCCTGGCCTTCGATGCGGCGGGAGATCTTTACGTTAGCGATATTCTGAATCATCGCGTGCGGCGGATCGACATGAAGACGGGCACAATTTCGACGTGGTGCGGCACGGGTGAAAAGGCGACCGCGCTGGATGGCTCCCCCATTTCCGGCTCGCCGGTGAGCGGCCCGCGCGCGCTCGCATTTTCGCAAGATGGTGAAGGCTATCTCGCTCTGCGGGAAGGCAACGCGGTGCTGCTGCTCGATCCGAAAAACAACACACTCAAACGCGTCGCAGGCACGGGCAAAAGTGGCTTCACTGGCCACGGTGGCCCTGCCGTCGAAGCGAAGCTCGCCGGCCCGAAATGCGTGAGCCTCGACGCGGCGGGTAACGTCTATCTCGCCGATACGGAATCGCACTCGATCCGCTATCTCGATGTGAAGAAGGGGAGCATCGAGCTACTCGTCGGTAACGGGAGCAAAGGAGACGGTCCCGACGGCGATCCGCTCAATTGCCAGCTCGCGCGTCCGCACGGCGTTTTCGTGGATCGCGATGGCTCGATCTTCATCGGCGACAGCGAAAATCACCGCGTGCGCGTGTGGCGGAAGTAGCCGGAAATCTCCGGCACTTCACACGACCTGCCCCGCCGCGTGACCGGATGCCCACGCCCACTGGAAATTGAATCCGCCCAGCCAGCCCGTCACGTCCACCACTTCGCCAATGCAAAAAAGCCCGCGCACTTTGCGCGCTTCCATCGTCTTCGAGGAAAGCTCGCGCGTGTCCACGCCGCCGAGCGTCACCTCCGCTTTCGCGTAACCTTCCGTCGCCGGAAAAGTGAGCGGCCAGCTTTCCAAATACTCAGCCGCGCGAGCCAGCTCCGCCGCGTTCCATTGCGACACCGGCTTCGTGGGAAAATCGCGGGCGCACCAAACTTCGGCGAAACGCCGTGGCCAGTGACGGCTCAGCAGCGTGGGTAAATCCGTCCGCTCGGCGCGCGCGGTGCCGACGAAATCTTTCGCGGCGATGCCGGGCAGTAAATCGAGATGCAGCGTCTCGCCATCGTGCCAGAAAGAGGAGATTTGCAGCACCGCCGGGCCGCTGATTCCGCGGTGCGTGAAGAGCAGATTTTCTGCGAAGTCGACTCCGCGATGCCTGGCGACCACGGGAATGGAAAGTCCGCTCAAAGCACGCAGTTCCTCACATTCGCCCGTCGCAAAAGCCAGCGGCACGAGCCCCGGTCGCAACTCCGTGATCGCGAGCCCAAATTGCCGAGCGAGCCGGTAGCCAAAATCGCTTGCACCCAATTTTGGAAACGAAAGCCCGCCGGTCGCGACGACCAGCGACTCCGCTCGGAATCCGCCCGCACTCGTCATCACCTCGAAGCGATCGGTCTTCCGCACTTCTTCCACGCGACAACTCGTCTGGATCTCCACGCCCGCCGCCGCGCACTCCGCCAGCAGCAGGTCGATGATCCCGCGCGCACTTCCATCGCAGAATTGCTGGCCGAGTTTTTTTTCGTGATAGGTCAGCCCATGCGCCTCCACGAGCGCGAGGAAATCCCACGGCGTGTAGCGCGCGAGCGCGGATTTGCAGAAGTCGGGCTGGGCGGAAAGGTAGTTCTCCGGCGTGGCGTGGACGTTGGTGAAATTGCACCGCCCACCGCCGGAAATCGCGATCTTTTTCCCGACGCTATCCTGATGCTCCACGAGTAACGTGCGCCGGCCGCGCTTGCCCGCTTCGATCGCGCACATCATCCCTGCCGCCCCTCCTCCGATGATCAAAACGTCGAAGTCGGTGAAAGTCATTGCGGACTTTGGCGAAGGGGTCGGCGCCGCCGCAACCTTCAATTCGTGGGGCGCTCTGCGCGACTACCTGATATGACGCGCGCGATGCTTTGCAAATTTTTCGGGCGTGCTAGGGTGCGTGTCCCGTTTTCCAAAATTTTATGAAGAGCATCATCGACCCGAGCCGCCTTGAGCGGATTGAATTCAGCAACGACGAAGTGGCCCGTTACTCACGGCATCTCATCATGCCGGAGGTGACGCTGGAGGGGCAGAAGCGGTTGAAGGCTTCGAGCGTGCTTTGCATCGGGACGGGCGGGTTGGGGTCGCCGATCGCGCTTTATCTCGCGGCGGCGGGCGTGGGGCGAATCGGGATGGTGGATGGCGATGTCGTGGATTTCTCGAATCTTCAGCGCCAGATTTTGCATGGAACGAAAGACGTGGGGCGCAAGAAGCTGAACTCGGCGCGGGATCGCATTCGCGATGTGAATCCGAATACGCAGGTCGATCTTTACGACACGTATTTCAATGCCTCGAACGCGCGGGAGATCGCGGAGCCTTATGACATCATCATTGATGGGACGGATAATTTTCCGACGCGCTATTGCTCGAACGACGTGGCGGTTTTTTTGAAGAAGCCGAATGTTTACGGGTCGATTTTCCGTTTCGACGGGCAATGCACGGTCTTCGCGCCGTGTCTCGGCGGGCCGTGTTATCGCTGCATGTTTCCCGAACCGCCGCCGCCGGGGATGGTGCCGAGCTGCGCGGAAGGTGGCGTGCTCGGGGTGCTGCCGGGGATCATCGGGGTGATGCAGGCGATCGAGGCGGTGAAGCTGATCATCGGGATCGGCGAGCCGCTGATCGGGCGGATGATTGCGTTCGATGCGCTGAAGATGAAGTTCCGCGAATTCAAGCTGCGTCGTGATCCGAAGTGTCCGGTCTGCTCGGACCATCCGACGATCACGGAGCTGATTGATTACGATCAATTCTGCGGCATTCCTGAAGCGAAGAAGGCCGAGGAAGAAGAGGCGCATGTGCCGAGCATTACGGCGAAGGATTTGAAGGCGAAGCTGGATCGCGGCGACAAGTTTGTGCTCCTTGATGTGCGCGAGCCTTACGAGTGGGACATTTGCCGGATTCCGGGTGCGCATTTGATTCCGCTGGGGCAGTTGCCGGCGCGTTTGAGTGAGCTGGATTCGGCGGATGAGATCGTGCTCCAGTGCAAGAGCGGGATGCGTTCGGCGAAGGCGCTGCATCTTTTGCAGGAGGCGGGCTTTGGGAAGCTGGCGAATCTGGAGGGCGGCATCCTCGCGTGGTCGAACGATGTCGATCCGTCGGTGCCGAAATACTGATTTGTGACGCTGATCAGCGACGAATTGCTGGCCATCCTCGTGTGCCCGGAGACAAAACAACGTCTCCGGGCCGCGACGGCGGATGAGCTTTCGCGGGCGAAGTTGGAGCAGGGGATCGCCCGTGAGGACGGGCGGGTGGTTTACCCGATCGTGGAGGGGATCCCGATGCTGATGGTGGATCACGCGGTGCGGATCTGACGTTTCCTGGTGTATTTTCGGCGGGGAAAAGGCCAACCTCTTTCGGATATTCGAATCGCTGCTAGATTGGTCCCGCAGTTATTATTTGCATGAAATTTTCCCCCTTTGCCCTCGCGGCGCTCGCGATTTCCCAGATCGCTTCGGCGTTGGATAGCACCGTTGTTTTCAATGAGATCAACTACAACCCCACGGCCGGGCAGGAGGAGTTTATCGAGTTGCGCAATTTGAACGGGGTGGATGTGAGCATCGCGGGTTGGAAAATTGTGGGTGGAGTAGATTTTAAGTTTCCGGCGGGGACGGTGGTTCCGGGCGGTGGATATGTGGTGGTCGGGAATGTGGGGGGCTCGCTGGGGGAAATTTCCGGGCAGCTCGACAATGGCGGCGAGACGTTGCGTTTGGTAAATCTGAACGGGCGGGTGATGGATGAGTTGACCTACGACGATAAGAACGGGTGGCCGATCGGGGCGGATGGGACGGGCGCGACTTTGACGCGGCGGGGCGCGAACGCGACGAGCGGGCCGGGGGCGTGGACGGCGAGCCTGCAAATCGGGGGAACGCCGGGGGCGAAAAATTTTGCCGAAGCCTCGGACCCACCGACGGTCACGACACCCATCGCGCTGAATGCGGCGTGGAAATATCGCGATGACAATGTGGCGCAGAGTGCGGGATGGAACGGGTTGGTGTTTGATGACTCGGCGTGGGCGAGCGGCGGGGCGCTGCTCTATGCGGGAAGTCCGAACGTCACGGGCGCGGGCGCGGGGCTTTACGGCTACTGGCCGTTGGCTGAGACGAGCGGGACGACGGCACCGAATCTCGCGGCGGGTGGAACGGCGGGGACGCTTTTTCCCGGTGCGAGCTGGACGGCGGATGCGACGCGCGGGCAGGTGCTGCTGCTCGATGGCGTGGATGGATACGTGGATGCGGGGACGATCCCGCAGATCACGACGAGCAACAATTTGACGTGGTCGTTTTGGGCGAACTCGGCGCAGACGGGATTGAATGTGATCGTGGGCAATCGCTACTCGACGAGCGGGACGGATTGGGTGCCGCGTGAATTCATCAAATTTACGTCAAGCCTGTTCCAGTATGATCACAATTTGGTGGAGGTGATCAATTACACGGACATCCCGCTGAACGCATGGGTCCACCATGCGCTGGTGAAACAGGGCACGAATTTTACTTACTACCGCAACGGCGTGGCGGGTGGTTCGCTGACGATCTCGGTGGGGCAGAATAAGGCGCAGCCTTTCTATTTCGGTGGCGATCGGGCGAACGAAAACTGGGCGGGCAAGCTGAACGACGTCGCTTTCTGGACGAAGGCGCTGCCGCAATCCTCGATCGCCAGCCTCGCGGCGGGATCCGTGACTCCGCTGACCGCGCCGACGGACAGCTCGGGCGGGACGCTGGTGACCGCGCTCGCGCAGGGGCCGACGACGCATTATTTCCGAAAGACGTTCACCTACACTGGGGCGAAGGATCGCACGGTCCTGACGCTCCAGCATGCGCTGGATGATGGCGCGGTTTTTTACCTGAACGGGACGGAAGTGCTGCGGGTGAACATGCCCGCGGGTCCGATCACGCACGCGACGCCGGCGTCGAGTGACATCGGAGTCGTTTCGCTTTCGACGGCGATTCCCATCCCGGTGGACGCGCTCGTGAGTGGGACCAATGTGCTCGCGGTCGAAGTACACCAGAACACGGCGAATCCCGACATGGTCTTTGGCGCAACGCTGGTGGCGAGCGAGGCACCGCTGCTGGTGACGGCGTCGCCGCTGATCATCAGCGAGGTCGCGGGCGCGGCGGATGCGAATTTTTTCGTGGAGCTGCGAAATACTTCCGCGAATTCCGTGAGCACGAGCGGGTGGAGCATCGCGACGACGAACGGGCAGAGCGCGGCCATCGCGCCGCAGACGATTCTGGCAGGCGGGTATCTTTCTCTTGATGCGGCGGCGCTCGGTTTTACCGCGGCGAATGGCGCGAAGCTGATGCTGCTCGCGTCCGGTGGAGCGGAGGTGAGGGACGTGCGGATGGTCACAAATCGACTGAGCGGCGTGCAGGCGGACGGGCAGTGGGGATACCCGACGGCGGCGAGTCCGGGTGCGGCGAATGTCTTCGCGCTGAGCACCGCGATCGTGATCAACGAGATCTTTTACAACGGTGCCGCGCCGACGCCGCCAGCGCTTCCGAGCGGCGAGCAATGGGTGGAACTTTACAACCAGAGCGCCGCGCCGGTGGATGTGAGCCTTTGGAAGTTCGACGAAGGCATCAGCTATCAGTTTCCCGCCGGGACGCCGGCGATTCCTGCGGGCGGTTACGTGGTCGTGGCGTGGCATCCTGGGACTTTCGCGACGCTGCATCCGGGCGTGACGGCGATGGGGCCTTTCGGCGGGAGCCTCAGCGGGAGCGGGGAGACGATCACGCTGCGCGATGCGAATGATAACTTGGCGGATACGGTGACGTATGCGGACGGCGGTCGCTGGAGCCAGTGGGCGGATGGCGGCGGGTCGAGCCTGGAACTGATCGATCCGCATGCGGATAACTCGAAGGGCGAAGCATGGGATGCGAGCGACGAGAGCGGCAAATCGACGTGGCAAAACGTGAGCATCAGCGGGCAGGCGACGGTGAATCCATCGGTAAATCCGACGACGTGGAATGAGTTCCTCTTCGGACTCTTGGATCCGGGTGAAGTGCTGATCGACGACATCAGCGTGAAAGACGCGACGCAGGGAAATGTGGAGTTGATCCAGAATGGAAACTTCAATGCGGGTAACACGAGCTTCTGGCGGATCATCGGCACGCATCGCGGCATCGTGGTGCCCGATCCGGTCTCGACTGGGAACAACGTGCTAAAAGTGACCGCGACGGCGGAGACGGAGCACATGCACAACAACGCGGGGACCACGCTGAAAAACGGCGCGAATTACCACGCGATCGTCGCGACGGACACTTACAACATCACCTTCCGTGCGAAGTGGCTGCGCGGCTCGAACCTCCTGCACTCGCGGCTCTACGTGAATCGCCTCGCGCTCAAAACCGTGCTGAACCGTCCGACGACCGGCGGCACGCCTGGTGCGCAAAACAGCCGCTTCGTCGCGAACATCGGCCCGACTTTCGAAGCCCTTTCGCATTCGCCGGTGGTCCCTCCCATTGCGCAAGCGGCGACCGTGTCGGTGCGCGTAGCCGACCCGGATGGAGTCGCGAGCGTGCAGCTTTTCCGCTCGATCAATGGCGCGGCTTTCACGAGCGCGGCCATGACGGATACCGGCGGTGGCGTTTTCACCGGCAGCATTCCCGGACAGGTCGCGGGGGCGACCGTGCAGTTCTACATCCGCGCCACGGACACGCCGGGGGCGATCAGCTTTTTCCCGGCAGGCGGCGCAGCCTCGCGGGCGATGATCCAGTGGGAAGACGGGCGCGCGCAGCTCACGCTCGCGAGTGGTGCGAGGCCGCACAATATCCGCGTGATCATGCCCGGTGCGGACGCGAATGATTTGTACAAAATGGAGAATCTGATGAGCAACGCATCGGTTCCCTGTACGGTCATTTACGATGAAAAGGAGGTGTACTACCGCGCGGGCGTGGCGATGAAGAGCAGCGAGCATGGCCGGTTCAACGTCGGGCGCGTCGGTTACAATATTGATTTCCCGGCGGATAATCTTTTCCTCGGCGTCCACGGGAGCGTCTCGGTGGACCGCTCGGGCGGAGTGGTCACGGGGCAAAAAGAAATCCTGCTCAAGACGCTCTCGATTCTCGCCGGCGGCATTCATGCGCCGCAGGACGACATCATCCGCCTGCTCCCGGCGAAGGCCACGGGCACAGGCTTTGCATACGATGGCACCGGGATGCTCGGCGCGGCCATCCTTTCCAAAACCAGGCTGAAAGGGGACTACCTTGGCGATCAATGGGCCAATGGCGGGGACGGTATGATGTTTAAATACGAGCGCATCTACGTGCTCACGCAGACGATCAATCCGACCACGCGCGCGATCGACGGAGCGATCGTCCCCGAGAACCCAAAGATCCCGCAGGACACGACTTCGCCACCCGGAGTCGCGGTCACGAATCTCGGCGCGAGCCCCGAGCTTTACCGCTGGTACTGGCTCGTGGAAAGCGGGCGCGAGTTCGACGACTACAGCGGGATGATCAATGTCGCGACGGCGATCGGGCAGCCGGTGCAAGCCACGTTCAACACGCAGGTTTCCCAATACATCGACGTGGATGAATGGCTGAGAGCCCACGTCCCCGCGACGCTGTATGGCGTGACGGATAACTACATGGCACCGACCGGATCGGGTCAGCACAACGCGCTCGTCTATTTTCCGCCGGGGAAAAAGGCGGTCATTTTTCCGTGGGATCAGGATTTTTTAAGTCAGGACAGTCCGACCACGACCTCGCTCACCGGTGGCGGGGATATTTCAAAGTTCATCGGGAACCCTGCGTGGAAGCGGCTCTACTATGGCCACCTGCTGGATGTGCTGAATAAGTCATTTAACACCACGACGATGACGAGGTGGGCGACGCATTATCAGACCTTCGGCACGGATGAAATGCTGAGCAGCGTCGCCGGCTACCTCACCCCGCGTGCGGCGTATGCGCGCGATGTCATCCTCGGCACGAATGGCCAGAGCGCGGCGATTCCCTTCGTCGTTTTCGCGCGGACGAGCGCGAGCCCCGTGACGGTGAGCACGCCTTTCGCGACGGTGACGGGCAATGGCTGGATCAATCTCGCGGAGATTCGCCTGCAAGGGAGCACGGAGGCGCTCGCGATCACGTGGACCGGGCAAAGCACGTGGAGTGTCCAGCTCCCGATCATGGCGGGCACGAGCATTTACATACTGGTTCCGTATGATCGCGACGGCGTGCAACTCGGGAACACCGCGACGGGCGGCACGCCGGTGAATGCGACCGTCGTGATCACGGGCTCGGGCGGGATATTCGCTGCGGGACCGGGAAATCTGGCGGTCACTGAGCTGAACTACAATCCGGCGGGAAGCACGGACGCGACGGAGTTCATCGAGCTGAAGAACGTGACCGGCGCGACGCTCGATCTCAGCGGCTGCCATTTCGATGAAGAGCTGGGGCAGGGGATCGCCTACACTTTTGCCAGCGGTGTGCAGCTTGCGCCGGGGGCGCGCATCCTGGTTGTGCGCGACGCGGCTGCATTCAACGCGATGTATGGCGCGGGCCTTCCGGTCGCCGCCGGAGTCTTCATCGGCGCGCTCGACAACAGCGGCGAATCCATCGTGCTTTATTCGGCAGGCGGTCTGGAAATCTTCCGCTTCGCTTACAACGACACCATCGCCAACACCGACGGCGGCGGGAAAACGCTGGTGCGGGTGCTCACTAGCTCGAACTCGAATGCGAACAGTTACGTCTGGCGTGAAAGCACGGGGCCGAACGGCAACCCCGGCACGGGCGACGGGTTGGTTTTCAGCGGCTCGCCGCTGGCGGATCTCGATGGCGACGGCATTCCCGCGCTGATCGAATACGCGTGCGGTTCGAGCGACAACAACCCGGCTTCGCGTCCGGCGCAGCCGCAGTTCACGTTCAATCTCGATGGAACCGTGAGCGTCGCCTACCCGACGCTTCCGAATGCAGACGACGTGATCTGCACCGTGGAAGCCACGACGACGCTCGGCTCCGGTTGGAGACCGGTGACTGGTCCGGTGCCCGCAGGAGTAAATCGCTTCTTTCGCCTGAACGTGACGCTCCGCTGATTTCTACGTCAGCACGCGCTCCAGCAGCGAGTTCAGCCGGGCGAGCATCGCGCGCGGATCTTCGAGGCGGCCGGCGCTGACGAGGCCGTTGTCGTAGATTTGCTCCGCGACTTGCGCGGCGAGGGCGGCATCGGTGTGACGGATCTTTTCGAGGCGCACGATCATGGCGTGGTCGGGATTAATCTCGAAATTCGGTGCGGCATCCATGTCGGGCGCATCGTCCTGCTTCATCATCTTCATCATGCGGCGCATGGAGGAAGTCATGTGCATGTCGCTATCCACGACGATCGCGGGACTCCCTGTGAGGCGCTTGGAGCTGCGCACTTCGCCGACGCGCGTGCCGAGCGTTTCCTTGATGAAATTCGCCAGCAAGCGCGCGTCGTCTTCGTTGAGTCCGGTCGATTCCTTGTCGAGTTTCAGATCTGCTTTTTCCGCCGCCACCACGCGCTTCGTTTCAAACTCGCGCAGATGCTCCATCACGAACTCATCGCGTGGATCGAGCGGGAAAAGCACCTCGTATTTCTTCTCGCGGAAGACCTCGTAGTAAGCGCTCGCCTCCGCGGATTCGCGGCTCTGGCCGAGCAGATAATAGATTTCTTTTTGCTCCTCCGGCATCCGGCTCACGTAGTCCGCGAGCGATGTCCTCTTGCCCTTTTCGGTGTGCGATGACTCGAAGCGCAGCAGCTTCCCAAGCGCCTCGCGATGCGTCCAGTCCGTGGCGATTCCTTCTTTCAGGCAATGGCCGTGCTCTTTGAAAAAGCGGTCGTATTTCTCCGGGTCTTCCTTCGCCTGTTCATCGAGAAATTTCAGGAAACGCTTCGTCAGCACGTCGTTCAGTTTTTTCAGCAGCGCGCTGTCCTGCATCGTCTCGCGCGAGATGTTCAGCGGCAGATCTTCGCTATCGACGACGCCTTTGAGGAAACGCAGCCAGTCGGGGAAAAGTTTCTTCGCCTTCGGCTGGATGAGAATCTTGCGGCAATACAAATTCACTTCACTCTCATCCTGCGCCATGCGGATGAGTTCAAAGTTTTTCTCCGGGACAAAAAGGAGCGCGCGAATCGAGATCGGTGCGTCCGCGTTGAAGTGCAACCGGTAGATCGGCGCTTCCGTGGTGTGGGAGACGTATTTGTAGAATTCGTCGTATTCCGTGTCGGTAATCTCGCTCTTATTTTTCGTCCAGAGCGCCTGCACGGTGTTCACGGCGTTCCCGTTCAGCTCGATCGGGAACTGCACGAAATTCGAGTAATGATTGATGATCTGCTCGATGCGCGAGGAGGTCGCGAACTCCGTGTCACGCAGGTTCATCACGATCTTCGTGCCGCGATCGAGATCGCCCGCAGGCTCGATCTCGTAGCCGGTTTTGCCGTCGCTGGTCCACAGCCAGCCCTTTTCATTCGGCTGATAGGAACGTGTGAAAACAGTCACCTTTTCCGCGACCATAAACGCCGAATAAAAACCGACGCCAAATTGCCCGATGAGGCTCGCGTCTTCCTTGCTCGCCTTGAGTTGTTCGAGAAAAGCCTTCGATCCCGAGTGCGCGATCGTGCCGAGATTTTCGACCAGCTCCGCGTGCGTCATGCCGAGTCCGGCATCGGTGAAAGTGATCGTCTTTCCCGTATCATCGGTCGAGACGCTGATCTTCAGCGGCAGCTCCGGCGAGACGATCTCCGTGCCGGAAGTCTGGAGAAATTTCAGCTTCTCCGTCGCGTCCGCCGCGTTCGAGATGAGTTCGCGGACGAAGATTTCCTTGTCGGTGTAGAGCGAGTGGATGACGAGATCGAGCAACTGCGCGATCTCGGCCTGGAAGGCGTGTTTTTCGATGGTGGATGACATAGGGGCGCGAATCATATGGAGGGTTTTCCGATGCGCAAGAGTCCCGCACGGTCGCTGTGCATTGAAGCTTCAAACCACCTGCAGCCAGGTCCCCGCGAAATGCCGCACTGGTTTTCCGGACGGAAGCTGATTGGGAAGGCTTGGATTCCTCTGCAGGGCCACATGGTGGCATCCCACCTTCATCGGGTTTTCCGAAGGATGGCCTCTCAAGGAATAGGCGGCTTCATGGTGGAGCATTCCGAAGTAGAACGCCTGGTAGGTTTTTCCATTTCGCCGCCGGTGGAGGTGTCGGATCACCAAAAAGCCGCCAAAAAATCCACAGGCAATTGAGCCCATCCGGAGCGTCGGCCATTTTGAGCCGGTCAATTTCGAGGGGGCGGCTCCAGTCGGGCCGGATTGTTTTTCAGACTGGGTGGGCTGCGGATCTGCCTCTGGTGTCGCGCTCTGAATCAGAGCCGGTTTCGCATCTTGGGCCGAGATGATCTGCGCGAGCAAATCATAGGTCGCGGCGGTGGATTGGCCGACGGGAAATGCGGCGAGATTCTCCTGTAGTAATCGCGCCGCATCGTCATACCTGCCGATCGCGCAACAGCATTGTGCCATGCCGAAATTTGCCGGCTCGATTCCCTGGCTGTGCGGAAACGTGCGCAGGAATATCTCGTATTGCTCGATCGCCATCGTGAATCCAGCGCGCGCCTCGGAAGTTCCCGGCTGGACCTTTTGCGCCAGACTCTGGAGCCCTTGAGCCAGAAGCCAGCGGGAGTTTTCCACAATGTCGTCCGGCACATTTTTCCCGTTCAAATTCCGACGCAGCGCGGCGATGCCTTGGACATCCATACCGGCGGAAAAATACCCCGCCGCTGCCTTGAGATTTGCGGCGAAGAGGAGCGGTGAATTTAGAAAATCCGTTCCCAGGCTCTCGAAAGTCACGGCTGCTTCGACAAACTTTTTCTCTTCGTAAAGTTGCTCAGCTTCATCGAATCGCTCCTGCTCCGGCGGCAGCGAGCGTGTTTCACCGCTAGCACGCATCGCGCTGAAAAAGGCGAGCATCAGCCACAGGAGTCGAGCCGTGTGCCCAACGACGCGGGGGTGGTTGGTTCCGAACGCTCGCGGATGATTCATAGTGAACGGCAACGTGAATCCCACAGGTGCCGATCTCATGACGGCGCGGTAAAAATTCGGGGAAATCGGCACCGAAAACTGACGCTGGCAATGGCCCATTCCGAAGTAAGTCGGTAAATCGAGACGCCCTGGAATGCGCAGCTTGCATCCGGGGAGTCGCTCCCTATAACGCTCGGCCATGTCGTCATTGGAACTTATCGAGCCGTTTGGTCTTAAAAAAGGCCGGCATTTGGACGAGCTCGATCATCGCTCGGTCGAAGAAGTGGAATACAAACCGAAGCTGAAAGAGCAGCAACTCAAGCTGCTGAATCACCAACTCACGCTGCACGATTCAAAGCGCTCGGTGATTGTCGTTTTCGAGGGGCCGGATGCGGCGGGGAAAGGCGGGGCGATCAAGCGCATCGTGGAGCGGCTCGATCCGCGGCTGTTGCGGGTGAATTCCATCGTGAAGCCGACGGCGGAGGAGTATCAGCATCACTATCTCTGGCGCTTTTGGAATAAGCTGCCGGCGTATGGGCAGATGGTGATTTTCGACCGCTCTTGGTACGGCCGGGTGCTGGTGGAGCGGGTGGAAAATTTCGCGTCCGAAAAGGAGTGGAAGCGGGCGTATCAGGAGATCAATGAATTTGAGCGGATGCTGGTGGATGACGGCGCGATCTTCATCAAATTTTACCTGCACATTACCAAGGATGAGCAGCTTCTGCGTTTCAAGCGACGCGAGGGGGATCCCTACAAGCACTGGAAGATCAGCGATGAGGACTGGCGGAACCGGCGGAAGTGGGATCAGCACAATGCGGCGGCGGAGGCGATGTTTGAGAAGACTTCGACGGCGCATGCGCCGTGGCATGTGATCGCGGGGAATTACAAATGGTTTGCGCGGGTGAAAGTGGTGAAGGCCGTGGTGGAGCGGCTGGAAGAAGCGGGAATCAAGTAGCCATGCCTCCCTCTTTGCGCGCTTCGGCGTTGGCCGTGATCTCGTTTTTTGCCCTTTCGGAGACGGGTTGCGAAAGGCTTTTTCAAAAGGACACGGATCGGACGCTGGAGGCGGGCGACAAGAAGGCGGCGGCGGGCGACATGCGGATGGCGATCAAGTTTTATGAGGCGGCGCTGGATGGCACGCCGCGGACGGCGGATGTGCATTTCAAGCTGGCGATGATTTATTTCGAAAAGCTGCCCGAGCCGACGAGCGCGCTGCATCACTTCGATCGCTATCTGGAGCTCGCGCCGGAGGGGAAACATGCGAAGGACGCGAAGGCGCATCAGAGTGAGGCAATGCTCCGGCTGGCGGACAAATTTAAGGGCGGCGCATTTCTCACGAAAAAGGAGGCGGCTCGCATCAACGACGAAAACCTGAAGCTGCAGATGGAGATCGTGAAGCTGAAGGCGCAGAAGGCCACGCCAGCATCGACGGCAAAGGCACCGGGGGCGAAGACGGAATTCGTGCGCAAAGAAATCCCGGCGGGAGCGAAGACTTACACCGTGGTGAAGGGTGACAACCTCGGCTCGATCGCGGCGAAAGTTTACAAAAACAAAGGCCGGTGGCCGACGATCCGCGCCGCGAACTGGGTGGATGCAAATGGCACGCCACCAATTCACACCGGCGACGTTTTGATGATCCCGTAGGTTTACGGCGCGGGCGCTAAGGTCGCGCTTCCACTTGCAAAGCATGGCAGAGAGAGCGGCTCCACAATCTCGTTACGAACGGATGACATTTCTGTTCCGCCAACCCGCCTTTGCGATACAGCTTCCGCCATTCCTCAAATCCCTCCTATGACCACGCTCGTCTCCGTCCTCGTCGCCGCACTCGTCCTCTACGTCATTTTTTATGTCGTTAAGATGTTCATCAAAGGAATGGTCCTCAGCATCATCGGCCTGATCCTCGGAGGGATTTTCCTGGTCCACGCGCTGCGCGCCTTTGGATTCATTACCTTCTAACTCCTGCTTCAAAACCTTGCCATGCATCTCCCCGCTTCCCTCGTCCTCGCCACGACTTTTTGTTTCACGACTTTTGCTTTCGGCGAGGAGCCAAAACTCCCCGGCGTCGGCGCGGCGGTGCAGGAGATGATCGCAAAAAATGAAATCGCTGGCGCGATCACCGTTGTCGTCGCGAAGGACAAAGTGCTGCATCTCGAAAGCACGGGTCTCGCCGATGTCGCGGCGAATCGAGCGATGACGCCGGAAACCCTTTTCTGGATCGCGTCCATGACGAAGCCGATCACCGGCACTGCGGTGCTCATGCTGCAAGATGAGGGCAAGCTGAGCGTCGCCGATCCGGTGGCAAAATATCTGCCGGAGTTTGCGAATCTGAAGACGCCTTCAGGCAAGCCGGCGAATCTCACCCTCACGCAAATCCTCACGCATACTTCCGGGCTCGGTGAAGCGGGCGGAGCAGCGGCGAAAGAAGCGAAGACGCTGGCGGATCTCGTGCCGCTCTGGCTCGCGGCTCCGATGCAGTATGAGCCGGGCGCGAAGTGGAGTTACACGCAGAGCGGCATCAATGCCGCAGCGCGGATCGTGGAAGTGGTGAGCGGGATGAGCTTCGATGCGTTCCTGACGCAGCGACTTTTCGGACCGCTCGGGATGAAAGACACGACCTTTTACCCGAGCGAAGCACAGCGCGCCCGGCTCGTGACCGCTTACGCGAAAAACAAGGACACTGGCGCACTTGACGCCGTCCCGCCGCGCCCCGACTTCGGTCCGCGCGACAAGCCGCCGCAGGGCAACGGCGGCCTCTATTCGACCGCGCCAGACTACGCGCGCTTTTGCCAGATGCTCCTCGGCGGCGGTTCGTTCGATGGGCGACGTTACCTCAGCGCGGATGCGATGAAATTTCTCACCACGCCGCAGACCGGCGATCTGCCGACGGGCTTTTTCCAAAACGACGTGTTTGGCCAGCACGGCAAAAACTACGGCTGGGGCCTCGGCACCTGCGTCCTGCGGACGCCGCACGAAGGCGTCGCGGCGATGCTTTCGCCGGGGAGCTTCGGCCACGGCGGCGCGTGGGGCACGCAGGCATGGGTCGATCCGGTGCGCGGGGTGGCCTATGTGCTGATGGTGCAGCGCGCGAATTTTCCAAATAGCGACGCGAGCGAAGTGCGCCGCGTTTTCCAGCAGGCCGCAGCCGACGCGCTCGGAAAAGCCCAGTGATGTTTTCTACCTCGCTTGCACTCGCACCCGGACGAATGCCTGCGTGATTCCGGGTGGAAGGATGGCGCGGTAAGTCGCGAAGGCGATGCCGCCGACTGGCGGAGTTTCGGCCAGGAAGGTGAGGATGGCGGGACCGCTTTGCCAGTTGAAGAGATCGGCGGAAATCTCGGGCGTGAGCACCGCATCGTCGGCGGTGACCCGGTGGGAGAATGTCACGTCGAGCAGACCAGTGGCGACGTTTGCGGAGACGGCGTTGCGGCCTGAAGCGGCGTCGGTGTCGCTGGTGCCGAGCGCGTATTCGGCGAAGGCGGTGAGGCCATCGCGGTCGGCGTCGGCATTCGGATTTCCACCGGAAAAAATCTGTGCATCACTGCTGTCGGGCGAGCCGCCGAAGACGCCACTCGCGCGCCAGTTTGCGGGGTCGTTCAGATTCATCCCGGCGGCGGGGCGGATGAGCGTGAGGCTGTAGCCATCGCCATCGGCGGAGGGTGGCCACGGCACGGTGTCGCTGAAGGTCACGCTCGCGATCACGGTGCCGCTGGCGTCGAGGACTCGCAGGAGTTCGCCGCCGTTACTGAGCTGGCCGGTAAATTGCCCGGCGATGGGCACATTTCCGTAGAGCGTGGTGAAGGCCGCGGCGTCGCCGACGAGCACGATGCGCTGCCGGGCGGCGAGCTGGGTGCCGATGGGGAAGGTGAAATCCACGGCGTCCGCGAGCCTCACACCGTCGAGGTCGATGGTTTGCGCGGACACATTCATCAGCTCGATGAATTCCACGCCGCCCGTCGCCGGGTGGTAGTGGATTTCCGAGATCACGAGATTCGCGGCGCTCGCGAGCGGTGTGACGGTGAAGCGGGCGCTGACGAGCGGCGACTCATTCGCGGCGAGGACCGCGCGGGCTTTCAGCGTCGTGTCTGCCGTGATGGCAAACACGCCCGAGTAAGTCTTCCCGCCGGGCACGGGTTCGCTGCCATCGGTCGTGTAAAAAGCGGTCGCGCCAGCCGGAGCGGTGATCGCGACAAGAGTGCCAGACGCGACCTTGCCACCGAATTTGCTAAAGGTCGGCGCGGCGAGTGTGGGAAAGAGCGCGACGTTGCGAAAGCGCTGGATCGCGTTCGTGGGATTTTGCGCCCACCAAGTATTTTCCATCCACGTCATTTCCGGCAGCCAGTTTGCCGGGCGCGTGAGCGGCACGGTCTGGCGCGAATCACCCCAGCGCGCCGATTCGGCGATGATTGCGGCGTCGAGTTGCGCCTGCCGCGCTTGCCAGCGCGCGTTGTTTTTTGTCCGCGTGAGCACACCGCCGTTAAACATCAGCTCCTGCACGCGGTCGCCGAAGTCGCGCCGGAAGCGCGCGTTTTGCCGCAGGCGATCGTAGAGAAAAGCGGGCGTGCCCGGAGACGCGACGGACTCGATGACTTCGCTGCTGTAGGTCGTCGTCCACGTCAGGTTCATGTTCGTGATTTCCTGATCCCACGAGTAAAAGCGGAAGCCTTCGCTAAGGGGGCCGCGTCGGCGTCCCGCCCACCAATTGTGATTTGGCCAGTCGCGCGCGGCGGCGAAGATGTGGAGGATCATGTAGTCGATGAGATTTGGCACATCGAGGAGCACGGGCAGCGCGGGGTTGCGCGTGCCGTCAGGATTGCGGCCCTGCACTTCCAGCACGAGCGCGTCGCTCACGGTGCTGGTGTTGAGCCGCGCGTGGAGCTGATCCCACGCGATACGATCTCCGGCATCAAGTTCGTTCAAATCTTTCAGCACATCGTATTCGCTCGCGTCGCCGCCTTGATACGAGGCGTGCCATTCCGCGCCGAGATCTTCGGTGACGTGATAGACGCCCCAGTAAAGTCCGTTCAGATAGAGATGAATGTAGCGGCAATGCCCGGCAGGCCGACCCATGGCGAGCTGCGTGTCTTTCATCCAGATGTCGCGCATGTAAGTGGCGCGGGCGCGCGGCCATTCGTTCGGGTCCACATCCTGCACGGCGAAGCTATCGGTGCTGCACGCCTGGAGCATCACGCGGTCGAAGGTGTCCACCTGGCTGTCTGGGAAGATGCGATGTTTCAGCCGCGACGCGCCGTAGATGCCGCGGAAATCGAGACGCATCGAATGCTTTGGCGTGTGCCAGTGCAGACGGCTCGCTCCGCCGTGCGCGCGGAGCCCGGCCTCGGCGTGAAATCCGGTGGTGCCATCCGTCTCGATCCATTCGACGGCGGCGCGGCGCTCCCACTCATCGCCGCGTTGATCGGCATTTGCATAGAAGCCCGTTTGCGCATCGAAGAGATCGGACTCCGGCAGCGAAAGGCAGAGCGCGGGAAGTGCGCGGAGGGCATCGCGAATCGTGTGGCCGGGCTCCGTCGCGGCGTTCACCACTTCCGGGTCCATCTCGTAATCGGCAGGCACGGGCTGATCGACCGGGCCCCAGACGTGGTAGAGCCCCCATGTGTTTCGGAAGCCCGCGGGATTCACCGGTTGCTGGCCGACGCCATCGGTGAAAATGAAAGTGTGCGTGTCCGTGTTCGTCGGGACAAAATCATCCTTCGTCGCCATCGCGCGGACGACGGTCGTGCCGCTAATATTCAGCAAAGGCGATGGTGCGGCGACGCCGTTTCCAGGCGCGGGCACGGTGGCATCGGTCGTGTAGCGCACTGTCGCGGCTGGCGTGGCCGTGGTGATCGCAGTCGCAAACGGCGCGTCGAAATAACCGCGATTCATGCTGAACTGCGTGTCCGCCACGAAGCCCGCGAGGCCCGCGTTGTTCAGCCGGTTCGGCGTCGGTGCGGTGAAAAAGCGATCGACCAGCCGATGCCCGGCGATGAGCTCGGGCACGATGAGGAAATCGCCACTCGTCGCGCTATCATTGAAGCCATGAATCGCGAGCACATTTGCCCCCGCCTGGAGCAGACCGGTGTGCGCGCTCAGGTCGATCTCCTCCGCGCTCAGCACATCGCGCTTCAGCCGGTTGCCCGAAGCGACCGAGCCGACGATCGCGCCTGCGGGCACATTGCGGCGCAGGATTTCCACGCCATTCAAATAGATCACGCAGCCATCGTCGTAGCGCACCCGCAGCGTGAGCGCATCGAAATCCGGCGCGGTCGCGAGCGTGAAAGGGATGCGGATCAGCGCCGACGCGCTCACGCCCTTCATCATGGTGCGAACGTCTTTCCCGATGAGCGATGGGTATTTTCCCACCGTGACTGGCGCCGCGCCCGCAGCCAGCGCCGCGATGTCCGTTTCCGAAAGCGCGGCGGACCAGATCCCGAAGTCATCGACCTTGCCGGGGAAATTGATCGCGCCGCTGTTGGCGCTGCCGATCCAGAAACCGCGCATCGTTTCGAGTGGCGCACCGCCCTCGCCGCTGCACCATTTCACGCCGTTCTGCCAGATCTCGCGATGGGGGCCGTTCTTTAGGAAAAGGTAATGATTCCAGCGGCCTTTGAAATTCAGCGCGTTCGATTCGAGCCGGACGATGCGCGTGTTCGTCGTCTCGCCCGTGCCGGTGTCGAAATAGATATTCGAGTCCGACCACGGCAGATGTACGTTCAGCCTGCGCAGTCCGCCGCCGTCGGAGTTTTGCGTGCCGTAGAAAATGCTGTTGTTCACTGGCAGCTCTGCACCTCCGTATTGCCACAGGCTCACCGTCAGTCGATCCGCCGCCACCGCCGCGTCAAATGCGCCCGTCGCCGCATTCGCGATCCGCACATTTTTCCCCGTGCCTGCCGACCCGAAATCCATGGCCCGATCGCTCGCCCCGCCGCTGCGCCCACCGCCTGCGGCCGTGAAAGTCGCGCCCGTGATCGTGCCATTGTTTCCGCGCCCGCTAAAGTCCGCCACGGCGCTCCCCGCGCTGTCGAAATTCCACGCACCCATCAGCGTCGAGGAAGCATCGGGCGAGAGATCGTCGTAGCCCGCCGCCGCGACTCCGACGGTCCACGTGTTCGCGTTGAAATTCACCGCCGTCCACGTCGTGACGAACACATTGCTCGACGGACACAAAATGCGCGACGGCGTGGATGCGGAAACCAACGGCGGAACAACGTCCTCCCGTCCCGTCCCGAACGAAGCGCCCTTTCGTTGCGCGGGAAATGCCGGCGCAAATCCGCTGGCCACTGCGCCATCTGGCCGGACGAGCGCGAGATATTCGCCGCCCGCATTGAGGCTGAAATTTGTGTGCAATTCCACACCTGCCACCGCGCGATTTTTCGCCGATGCGAAAACGATGAGTGATCCGCCCGGCGGGATGGAGACAGCAGGGAAGCGCCATTTCAGCGGCACCGCCGCATCATCGCTCAGCGCCCAATTCGTGAGATCCGCCGCCGTGCTCGCGGGATTCGCGATTTCGATCCAATCCGAAGCCGCGCCATCCACATCGAGAAGCGCACCGTCATTGTCCGCCATGAATTCCGTGATCTCGGGCGCGGCAAAAATGCTCCCTGCGGCGACTAATAGCGCGGCAAGAAGATGCATGGGGAAAATGCGTGGGGCATTGCCGCATATCGCACAGCCTAACGAGGGCTTCCAATCGGAATCCCGGTCGCTTGGAAGCGGAGGGCGACATGAGGTGCTCTAGATTTCTGGACCAAGAGCCTACAGAATCGAAGACCCATGAACCTAGCACCCCGCAAACGATACCCCACCGAGTTCAAGGCGCAGGCCGTTGAGCTTCTGAGCACTGGCAAGCCTGTCTCCCAAGTCGCCGCAGAACTCTGCATCAGCAGCGACCTGCTCTATAGCTG
>JANLQB010000021.1:0-4392 GCA_031367565.1 Verrucomicrobiota bacterium | reverse complement strand
GGCACATGCGCCGACCGACCACAGACTTACTTACACCGTCGGCAAGAACCTCGCGCTCGTAGGATTCACGATTCTCGCGATGCAGTTCGTGTTGTCGGCGCGGCTGAAATGGATCGAGCGGCCATTCGGGCTTAACATGCTGTTCGACTTCCACAAGACGATGGCGGTCGTGGCGACAGCATTGATTTTGTCGCATCCGCTGCTGCTCGCGTTCGGCGGGCCGCACTGGAACTTGATCTTCGGTCCGAACATCTCATGGCACATCTGGCTTGGCCGCATCGCGCTGATGATCCTGCTCATGCACGCGCTCCTCGCGAGCTTCCGGTTCATCATCAAGCTGAACTATCAGACATGGCGCTTCGTGCATAGCGTCGGGGCGCTGGTCGTCTTTCCGCTGGCGTTCTTTCATAGCTGGAATGCGGGCGAAGATTTCAGCTTGGTCGGGATGAAGGTGTTCTGGTGTGTGGTGGTCGCCGCAGGAGTCGGTGCATTTGTCTGGCATCGGCTCCTGCGGACGATCTTCCTGAAACAGCATCCTTATACTGTTACCGAGGTGCGGCAGGAAACGCCCGATACCTGGACGATCAAGCTCGCGCCGCCGAAAGGCTTTCCGCGCTTCGACTATCTGCCGGGACAGTTTCATTTCCTTACCTTCTACCGCGCGCCGAATCTGCCAGTGGAAGAGCATCACTGGACCATTTCCTCGACGCCAACTGAGGAAGGAATCATCGCCTCGACGATCAAGGAATCAGGCGATTTTACGGCTTCGATCGGTAAGACGAAAGTCGGCGACAAGGCGCTGGTTTATGGACCGTTTGGACGCTTCTCCCACGCGCTGCATCCGCACGAGCGCGACCTCGTTTTCGTCGCCGGCGGCATTGGCATCACGCCGCTGATGAGCATGCTTCGGCACCTGCGCGACACGCGCGATGATCGCCGTGTGCTCCTGCTCTACGGAAACACCAGTGAGCAGGACATCGTCTTCCGCGAGGAGCTGGAGCAGATGGAAGCGGGATCGCAGCCGCAGCTCAAAGTCGTGCATGTGCTGAGCGAGCCATCAGAGCAATGGCAGGGCGAGAAGGGCCGGATCGATGCGGAGAAGACGGAGCGGCATTGTGGCGACGATTTGGAGAAGCGCGCGTTTTACGTCTGCGCCCCTCCACCGATGATGGACGCGGTGGTAAAGTGTTTGCGCGGTCGCGGTGTGCCCGCGAAGAACATCCATTTCGAACGCTTCACCCTGTGAAGGAGATCCCATGCAACCACTCATCAACCTGAAACAATTTCTCGCGGTGCTGCTCATCCTCATCGTGCCCGCGGCGCTGCTCACGGCTTACTTCCGCAACTATCAGCCGGAAACCGGCGGCGCTGGGCATCAGCATGCCGACGCTGCCGGAACGCATCCTGCCGGTGGGCATGGTGACATGGCCGTGCCGGCGGGCGGCGGCGATGACGCGAAGCAGGCACCCGCCGGTGGCGAGATGGATCATTCCAAAATGACCGGGGGCGCGGCGCAGCCAGGCGCCGCCCCAGCGCCCGATGCGAAGCAGTTGGAGGCGAGTCGCGCGCAACTCGAAGCCAGCCGGGCACAGCTTGAAGCCAGCCGACAGGCGCTCGAAGCAGCCACGGGGCAGCCGACGCCGCAAGAAAATCAGCCCCCGGCCCCAGGCGCAAAACCCGCGGAGCCGTCTCCGCCGACTGATGCGGCGAAAAAACCGGGTGCCCCGAAGCCAGGCGGCGCGGCGGACGGCCACGCGCACCAGCACTGATTTCGCCGATGAAAAATCTGGTCCCAATGTTTTTGATCGCCTCGTTGCTGGGGGGCTGCATCGCGGTTTCTCCACCGCCCAATCGCTCCGAGGCCGACCCGGCTGATCCTTCCGCGCGGGAAGCCGCCCTGCCGCGCCTGAAGCCCAACCTCATCGCGAGCACCCGCATTTTTCTCGATCCATCGGCCGGGGAAGGCGCGCAAAAGATGGATCATTCCAAGATGCAGGGCATAGGCGGCATGGAAGGGATGGACCACTCGAAAATGCCGGGGATGCAGAAGGAGGGAGCGAAGCCGCAAGGCATGGAAAACATGCCGGGGATGGATCATTCCAAGATGCCGGGAATGGGCGGGGAGACGGACGGCGCGATGCCGGGGATGAAACACGACGCGGAGCCAGCGAAAGGTGAGGCGGCGCAATCCGCGGACAAGGAGGCGACGGTGGAGGAGATGAAAAAGACGGCCGATGAAATGAAGAAAGCCTCCGATGAGTTGAAGGCAAAGTCGGACGCGCTGCAAAAAAACCGTACCAAGAAACCCGGCGCCACGCCCGCGACGCAGCAGGCGAAACCGGAAGACCATTCACAACACCAGCAATAGCCGATGATTCACCCAACTGGCCTTGGCCGCATCACCGCCGTCATCACCGCGTCCGCACTCTTCGCCGGCTGCTCCGTCAATCCCACCGGCTCCTTCCGCGATGTGGAAGGCCGTGTCGCCTCGCGCACCGGCAAGAAGCTGCACTGGATTCGCGACGGTGCGGATGCCGCCGCCGCGCAGAGCGCCGTCCGCAAATTGCTTTTGCACCGGCTGAATGCCGACTCCGCCGCGCAGGTCGCGCTGCTCAATAATCGGCGGCTGCAATCGGCCTTCGAGGAAATCGGCATCGCGCAGGCGGACTACGTGCAGGCCGGCATCCCGCGCAATCCGCAGTTCGCGGGGCATGTGGACTTTTCGCCCGCTGGGAAGAACTACGAGTATTCGGCAGCGACGGAATTGATGAATCTGCTCCTGCTTCCGCTCAGCAAGAAGATCGCGCGGAGCGAACTGGAGCAGACGAAAATGCGCATCGCCGCCGAGGTGCTCGCGCTCGTGGCGGAAACCAAAACCGCTTTCTACAATCTTCAGGCGCGGCAGCAGATGCTCTCGCGGCTCAAGCTGATCGTCGGCACGAACGAAGCCGCTGCCGACATTTCCAAGCGGCAGCACGATGCCGGCAACATCAGCGACCTCGACCTCGCCGATCAGCAGGCGCTCTACACGGAGTCGCGCATCGACATCGCGCAGACGGAGGCGCAAATCCGCCGCGACCGCGAGCGGCTCAATCGGCTCATGGGCGTGTGGGGCGCGGACACGAATTGGAAACTTGGCGATGAATTGCCGGGAATTCCGTCGAGCGAAATCTCGCTCGCAAAGCTGGAATCCAAGGCGCTCGAACAACGCTTCGACGTGGCGAGGGCACGGCGGAATGTCGAGGCAATCGGCCTGAGTCGCGGCTTGCGGGCGAAGACGCGGTTCCTGCCGGTGCAACTCAACGCGGGCGTCCACGGCGAGCGGGATTATGACAGCGAGGGCCGGCGGGGGCCGCAGATTGATGTGACGCTGCCCATCTTCGATCAAGGCCAGGCCGCGCTCGCGAAGCTCGGCGCGCAGTACCGACAGGCGCAAAACGATCTCGAAGCGACGGCCGTCGAAGCGCGCTCCGAAGTGCGCGAGGCGCGCGACATGGTGACGGCCAATCGCGAGCTGGCGCGCTACTACGGCCAAGTCCTGCTGCCGCAACGCATCCAAATCGTCAATCAGACGCAGCTCCAATACAACGCGATGCAGCGCGGGCCGGTGGACCTGCTGCTGGCGAAAGAACGCGAACTCAACACCGAGCGCGCTTACATTGAGGCGTGGCGGGATTACTGGATCGCCCGCGCGGAGCTGGAGATGGCGCTGAAAGGCGGCAGTCCGCGCGGCGGGAGTATGCGCGACCGCGGCGGAGAAGCTTCATCACAAAAGAACCGCGGCTCCCAAGAGAGCCAAGGCGGAACAAATCATTAACCAACCACACCTATGGATCGTCGAAAATTCATCACCGGCACCGCCGCTCTCAGCGGCGGCGCACTGCTCGCACGTCTCGATGCGGCCGAACCCGGCAAAACGCCCGAGCCCGATCAGCCGCGCGAGACGAGCGCTGCCGATAACAAGGACAAGCCGCTCATGGAGCGCATCGACCCGAAGCCGACTCATCCGCCCGGCGAGGCGGGCAAGGATTACACGCCGGTCATCACGCTGAACAACATCTCGCTGCCGTGGAAAATCGTCGATGGCGTGAAGGTCTTTCACATGGTCGCCGAGGAAGTGGAGCATGAGTTCGCGCCCGGACTCACCGCGCATTGCTGGGGCTACAACGGCCACGTCCACGGCCCGACGATCGAGGCCGTGGAAGGGGATCGCGTCCGCATTTACGTGACGAATCATCTGCCCGCGCCGACGAGCGTCCACTGGCATGGCCTGCTGCTGCCGAACGGCATGGATGGCGTCGCGGGACTGAACCAGCGCGCGATCAAGCCGGGCGAGACTTTCAAATACGAGTTCACGCTGCGGCAGCACGGGACGCACATGTATCACTCGCA
>JANLQB010000421.1:0-1673 GCA_031367565.1 Verrucomicrobiota bacterium | reverse complement strand
TTCTGAAACTTCCACGGACTCGCGAAGACTTTGGCGCTGGCCTCGGCGGCGTTGTCGTAGCGGATGTCGCCAGGAAACTTCTGCCCGTCATACTTCGCGAGCAGTGGCTTCGGATCGAGCAGGTCCATTTGCGATGGGCCGCCGATCATGAGGAGCGAGATCATCGCTTTCGCCTTTGGCGGAAAATGCGGACGCTTTGGCAGGAGGTCGAAGGTGCGGCGTTCGAGATCGGGCTTCACCGGCGCGCCGAGAAGGCCGTCTTCGCGGAGGAGATAATTCAGGGCGAGGGAGCCGAGGCCGAAGGCGTTCGCGCGGAGAAAATGGCGGCGGGAGCAGAAGTGGGGATTCATTCGACGTAAAGAAACCGGTTCGTGCTGAGCAGCGTTTGGCAAAGGCTGGCGAGTGCCTGGAGTTGCGGGTCGGCGGGCGGGACGTCTTTTTTAGGCGGCGTTTGCGCGGCGCGGACTCGGAGAGTTTCCGCCTGCTCGGCGAGGAAGCTGAGGGCGGCGCGGAGTTCGGTGTCGGATGGCGCGGTGCCGTAGAGCAGACGCCACGCGCCGATCATTTGCCCGCGGACATCGTCGGCGTGTTCGATGCGGAGACGTTCGGCGAGGCGCGTGGCTGCGTTCACGATAAAGCCGTCGTTCATGAGGAGGAGCGATTGCGGGGCGACCGTGGTGCTGTCGCGCAGGTTGCAGTTGGGCGACATGATGGGCGCGTCGAAGGTTTCGAGCATCGTGAGCGGTTGGCGGCGGCGCATCGTGATGTAAATGCTGCGGCGGAATTCCTGATCGCCGACCGGGTCAAAGCCGATGGGGTCGCCGTTCGCGTCTTTCTTCTGATTGCCCGGCACGATGCGCCCGGCGGGATCGAGTGCGACACCGATGGCGGGGCCGAATTGCTGCGCGTTGAGCTTGGCGGTGACGGCGATCATCGAATCGCGGAGCGTCTCGGCGTCGAGGCGCTGGAGGCGAAAGCGCGCGTAGAATTTATGGTCGGGGTCGGCGGACTGCGCGGCGTCGTTTCGCGAGGACTGCCGGTAGGCGCGCGACGTAACGAGGAGTTTGTGCAGCGGTTTGAGTTTCCAGCCGTTCGCCATGAATTCGCTCGCGAGCCAGTCGAGTAATTCGGGGTGCGTGGGGCGTTCGCCGAGCATGCCGAAATCTCCGGGCGTGTTCACAAGGCCGCGTCCGAAATGGCCGAGCCAGAAACGATTCACGAGCACGCGCGCGACGAGTGGATGGCGTCCGCTTGTGAGCCAGCGCGCGTAGGCGAGGCGGCGTCCGGTGGTCTCGCCGTTGCGCTCGGGAAGGTCGGCGACATCCGCGGCGCGAAGGATCGTGAGTTCGCCGGGCGCGATTTTTTCCCGTGGCTGATCGTGATCGCCGCGATTGAAAAGATGCGTTTCGGGGATTTGCCCGGCGACTTCGGTGAGCGCCATCACGAACGGTTCGACGGGCTTCGTCGCACGCCGTTTGCTGCCTTCTTCACCCAGCGCTTTCACCTCTTTGTCTGCCGCCATGTCGAAGAGATCGAGGCTGCCCGCATCGACGTTGAGGCCGGGATGTTCCTTGAAAAGCGCGTGCTGTTCGGGCGTGCGTTTATCAGTTGGCGTGGCGCGGGCGTGGCGGATTGGCTCGCGAAGATTTTCCGGCAAGGCCGCGAGGCGCGCG
>JANLQB010000343.1:0-23257 GCA_031367565.1 Verrucomicrobiota bacterium | reverse complement strand
TGCGAGGCCTCGGCGCGGATCGCGAAGGAGATCGGGTATGACAATGCGGGGACGGTCGAGTTCCTTTACGATCTCGACCGGCACGAATGGTTTTTCATCGAGATGAATCCGCGTATTCAGGTGGAGCACACGGTGACCGAGCAGATCACCGGCGTGGATTTGGTGCGAGCGCAGATTCTCATTGCGCAGGGCGAGGAACTTTACGGGTCGGCGGTGGCGCTGCCTCGGGAGATTCCGCGGAATGGTTACGCGATTCAGTGTCGCGTGACGACGGAGGACCCGGAGAACAAATTCACGCCGAACTATGGGAAGATCATCACGTATCGCAGCGCGGGCGGCTTCGGCATCCGGCTCGATGCGGGCATGGGCGATGCGGGCGCGGTGGTGACGCCGTTTTACGATTCGCTGCTCGTGAAAATGACGGCGAGCGCGCCGACTTTCCAGACGGCGATCGACCGTATGGATCGCGCGCTGCGGGAGACGCGGATTCGCGGGGTGAAGACGAATATCCCGTTCCTGGAAAACGTGCTGCATCACCCGAAATTCCGCAGCGGCGAGGCGACCACGACGATGATCGACACGTCGCCGGAGCTGTTCCACTTCCGGGCAAAAAAGGATCGCGCGACGAAGCTGCTCAATTTTCTCGGCAATGTGATCGTGAACGGGAATCCGCACGCGAAAGGGCACAAGCCCGCCGCGCTTTTCGAGGCGGCGCGGATTCCGAAATGGGACGGGAAACAAGCGCCCGTCAAGGGCACGCGGGATTTGCTGCTCAAGCTCGGGCCGAAGAAGTTTGCCGAGTGGACGCTGAAACAAAAGCGTCTGCTCATTACCGACACGACTTTCCGCGACGCGCATCAGTCGCTGCTGGCGACGCGCGTGCGCACCTTCGACATGGCGGCCATTGCGCCCGCCGTCGCGCGTCGCACGCCGGAGCTTTTCTCGCTCGAAATGTGGGGCGGCGCGACGTTCGACACGGCGATGCGTTTCCTCAACGAAGACCCGTGGAATCGCCTGCGCAGCCTGCGCGAGAAGGTGCCGAACATCTGTTTCCAGATGCTCCTGCGCGGCGCGAACGCGGTCGGCTACACGAGCTATCCGGCGAATGTGGTCGCGGGTTTTGTGAAACACGCGGCGGAGGCGGGGATGGATATTTTCCGCGTGTTTGATTCGCTGAATGATCTGAAGAACATGAAGGCCGCGATGGAAGCGGTGCAATCGACGCATGGGATTTGCGAGGGCGCACTGTGTTACACGGGCGACATCCTTGATCCGGCGCGCTCGAAGTATTCTCTGAAGTACTATGTGGCGCTGGCGAAGGAGCTGGAAAAAATGGGTGCGCACTTTTTGGCGATCAAGGACATGGCGGGGCTGTGCCGTCCTTACGCGGCGAGTGCGCTCGTGAAGGCGTTGAAGGAGGCGATCGGGATTCCGGTGCATTTTCACACGCACGATACGAGCGGGATCAATGCGGGCTCGGTGCTGCGCGCGGCGGATGCCGGCGTGGATGTCGTCGATTTGGCGATTGCTTCGATGAGCGGTTCGACTTCGCAGCCGAACATGAATTCGATCGTCGCCGCGCTGGAGCGCACGCCACGCGAGACAGGGCTAGATTTGGATGCGCTGAACGAGTTCAGCGATTACTGGGAGCAGGTGCGCACTTTCTATGCGCCGTTCGACACGGCGCCGAAATCCGGCAGTGCGGAGGTGTATCTCCACGAGATGCCGGGCGGGCAATACACGAATCTCAAAGAGCAGGCGGCGTCGATGGGGCTCGGGCATCGCTGGCCGGAAATCGCGCGGACTTACGCGGAGGTGAATCAGCTTTTCGGCGACATCGTGAAGGTCACGCCTTCGAGCAAAGTCGTCGGCGACATGGCGCTGTTCCTTTTCACGCGCGGCATCAAACCCGCCGACGTGGTGAACCTCGAACCCGGCTCGACGGGCTACCCGGAGAGCGTCATCGACATGCTCGGCGGCGGACTCGGCGAGCCGATGGGCGGCTGGCCACCGGCGTTGCTGAAGGCCGTGCTCGGCAGCGCAAAACAGCCGAAGCGCGCGAAAGTCGCGCCGGTAAAACTCGGCGAGGTGAAGGCGGAACTCACCGCGAAACTGAAACACGAGGCGACTGACGATGACCTGTATTCGCACCTCATGTATCCGGCGGTCCACGCGGATTTCGCGAAATTCGGACGCGATTTTGGGGACGTGAGTTCGCTCCCGACGCCCGCGTTTTTTTACGGCCTGCGGCCTGGCGAAGAAGTCAGCGTCGCGATCGAAGACGGCAAGGTGCTCTTCATCAAGCTCATCAACGTCGGCACGCCGGACAAGGACGGGCGGCGCGTCATCAATTATGAGCTGAACGGCTATCCGCGCGAAGCCGTGGTCCTCGATAAGAGCCAGACGAAGACCGCGAAAGTCCGCGCGAAAGCGGCGGCGAACGATCCGTTGCAAATTGGCGCACCGATCCCGGGCATGATCACCTCGCTCAGTGCGACGGTCGGCGGGAAAGTTGCGAAAGGCGACAAGCTGGCCGTGCTCGAAGCGATGAAGATGCAGACGACAATTTACGCGCCGACCGACGGCGTGATCGCGGAAGTCCTTGCGACCGTGGGCGATTCCGTGGAAGCGGGCGATCTTTTGGTGAAGCTGCGCGCTTAGTTTTTTCACTCCAAGCGCGGGGCGTGAGGTGATTGGTCTTATATTTGCTATAAAGGCAATCGCAAATATAGAATCACCATGAGTCTTTCTTCTTTCGATCTTCGTGAAGTTCCCGCAGCCGGGCCAGCGGAACCTGCGCCCTTGATCCAGGATGACGCCCCGTGTTTTCGCGCCGTTCTCTGGGAAGTCGCTCCGCTCGACATCATCCAAATGGCCTGCCTCCGCAATGCGCGGGCGTCCCTGTTTTTCATCACGCCGGACTCGCAATCGGGCACCATTTTCATCGACAGCGGCCGGATCGTCCACGCCGAATGCGGCAACCGATCGGGGATGAGAGCGCTCGCGACGATTCTTTCGTGGAGAAAAGGCGAGATTCAGGAGTTCCCCGAATGGCTCGCGGCGGTGGAAGGGACGATCGGGATGGACTGGCAGATCGCGCTCATGGAGGCGTCGCAAGTCCTCGACGAGGATCAGGGCAAGGCGGCGTAACCAGCGGTTCGAGTTCGGAATGATCCAGCGCGGAGGGAAACAGATGCGGAGCTGGGCGCGATCATCAGCGCAAACTGAGGCTTTTCCTGGCTGACGCGCATCGCTTCATCCGCGTGAAGATCACGTCGCCGTAAGCATGTGTGACCCGCTCACCCGATCGCCAGGCCATCGTTCCAAAAGCGGAGCGTCGGTGCGCCCATTGAATCGAAGGCGAGGGAGAGGGCGCGAGCGGGAAGCGTGAAAATGGTTTTGTGATTGTTCGGGGCCGTTTTCGCCGGTAGCAAACTCCCCCCATGGACCCCCTCCGCCGATTGCTGGTAGGAATTTCGATGCTGATTTCTGCGTCGCACCTCTTGCTGGCTGAACCGCCCGCTCCGCCACCGGCTTCGGCGGTGGTTGTGGAGACGGAGAAAATCGTGGAGTCGCAAACGCGCGGCAGCGGCTGGAAAAATGCGATGCCGGGGATGGCGCTCGGGACCGATGACCGGCTGCGGACCGGTGAGTTCAGTCGTGCATCGATCCGGCTTTCCGATCTCACCACGCTGCGGCTGGATGAGTTGACGACGATCGAGATTTCGCAGGCGATCACGGCAGGGCAGGCGGGGACGCTCAATGTGAAAAAGGGCGGTCTTTATTTCCTGAATCGCGGGAAGCCGCAGGAGATGAAGATCCAGACGGCGGCGGCGAACGGGGCGCTGAAAGGAACGGAGTTTGCGCTGCGAGTGGGCGCGGGTGGGAGGACGACGCTGGCGATGTTTGAGGGCGAGGTGGAGCTGAGCAATGCGAAGGGGCGCGTGCTGCTGAAGAGCGGCGAGATGGGCGTGGCGGAGATCGGACGCGCGCCGCGCAAGACGGCGATGATCGACGCGACGAATATCATTCAGTGGAGTCTGTATTATCCCGGCGTGCTCGATCCGGCGGAGTTTGGCGTGGGGAAAAGTGCGGCGGTGGAGGCGTATCGCGCGGGGGATTTGCCGCGCGCGCTGGCGCTGAGTTCGGCGAAGTCGGGCGGGAGCGCTTTTCGGGCGGCGGTGATTCTTTCATCGGGCCAGGTGGCGAAGGCGCGGGCAGCGCTTGCGGGATTGAAAGCGGGCGATCCGGCGCGGGCGGCGCTGGAGCGGATGATCGCGGCGGTGCAGCATCGCGAGTGGACGGGCGGCGAGCCGCGGACGGCGAGCGAGTGGGTGGCGGAGTCGTATTACCAGCAGTCGCGCGGAGGTTTGGAGGCGGCGCTGGCGGCGGCTCGGAAGGCGACGGAGCTTTCGCCAGAGTTTGGATTCGCGTGGGTGCGTGCGGCGGAGATGGAGTTTTCTTTTGGCCGGACCGGGCGGGCGAAATCAGCGCTCGATCGCGGACTCGAATTCACGCCGCGCAATGCGCAGGCGCTGGCGTTGAAAGGCTTTCTTTTGAGCGCGGAAAATAGCATCGGCGGAGCGCGGCGATCGTTCGATGAAGCGATCGCGCTCGATGGTGCGCTGGGAAATGCGTGGCTGGGTCGCGGGCTCACTTCCATCCGGCACGGCCATGATGAAGAAGGCCGACTGGATTTGCAGACGGCGGCGGTGCTGGAGCCGGATCGCTCGCTTTTGCGCAGCTATCTCGGGAAGTCGTTCAGCCAGATCGGGAATAGGGAAAAGGCGAATGTGGAATTTGCGCGTGCGAAGGAACTCGATCCGAACGATCCGACGCCGTGGCTGTATTCCGCGATCCAGCGGAAGCAGGAGAATCGCTACAACGAGGCGGTCACGGATTTGGAAAAATCCATCTCGCTGAATGAAAATCGCGGGACCTTTCGTTCGCAGTTTTTGCTCGATCAAGACCGCGCGATCCGAGGGACGAATCTCGCATCGATTTATCTGAACAACGGGATGACGGAGCAGAGCGTGCGCGAAGCGGTGCGCGCGGTGGACGCCGATTACTCCAGCGCGCCGACCCACCTTTTTCTCTCGAATAGCTACGATGCGCTGCGCGATCCGAACCGGGTGGTGCTGCGATACGAAAACGCGGCATTGAGCGAATTGCTCGTCTCGAACCTCCTCTCGCCGGTCGGTGGCGGGCCGTTGTCGCAATTCGTTTCGCAGCAGGAATACTCGAAGCTTTTCGAGAAAGACGGCGTCGGGTTTGCGACGGATTCGCGGTATTTTAGCGATGGGCGTTTCCGCCTCACGGCGTCGCAGTTTGGGACCGTTGAGAATCTGAGCTACGCGCTCGATGGGTTCTATTTCTACGATCGCGGGCAGCGCCCGAATAGTGGGTTCACGAACGCGGGCGGAGTCGGGACTTTCAAGCTGCAGCTTGGTTCGCGGGACACGGTGTTTTTCCAAGTGGCGGGAGATGACACGGAGACGGGCGATGTGCGGCAGCGCTACAACCCGAAGGAAGTGAAGCGCGACGTGCCAGCGCTGACGCTGGATTTTGAAGAGAAGCAAGATCCCGGATCGCTGCTGCTCGGGTGGCATCACGAGTGGAATCCGGGGAATCACACGATCCTTCTGCTGAGCCGATTGGGGGCGCGACAGACGCAGACGGCGGATGACACGACGCAGACATTTCAGTTCCACGACGTGACCAATGTCGTTCCGATCGAATTTTTTACGGGGACGATTTTTGAGACGCTCCCACGCGATGATGCTTATTGGAAAACTGCGGGTTCATTTGCGGGCCGCACGCTGCCGGCCTCGAACCAAACCAACATTCTCGACTACGACTACCGCTTCAAATTTGAGGTCTATTCCGCGGAACTACAGCACATCGTGACGCTCGGGCCGGATACTTTGATCCTGGGTGGCCTTTACCAAAGCGGGCAATTCGACACGAGATCGCGGCTCTCGGATTTCGCAAACGGGTTGGATCCGATCACGGGCAAGCTCTTCAACAATCCACCAGCTTTCGAGGACGAGTCGGTCGATTTCGAGCGAATCAGCCTGTACGCCTACAACGTCCTGCATGTGACTCCGTGGCTCTCGCTCACGGGCGGCGTCGTCTGGGACAGCATGGAATACCCGGAAAATTACACCAGTGCACCGATCAACGGGAATCAGGCTTCGCTTGATCGTGTTTCGCCAAAGGCGGGATTTATCCTGCGCCCGTGGAAGGGTGCGGTGCTGCGGGGCGCTTACACGGAGGGGATCAGTGGAGCGAGCTTCGATCAGAGCTTCCGGTTGGAGCCCGCGCAAGTCGCGGGATTTTTGCAATCGTATCGCGGGCTGATTTCGGAGTCGCTGGTCGGTTCGTTGCCGGGTGGAAAATTCAAGCTCTCGGGACTGAGCCTTGAGCAGGTGCTTCCGACGCGGACCTATCTCGGCGTTGAATTCGACGTGCGGCAGCAAAAGGTCGATCGGACGATTGGCATTTTCGAGGCCCTCAATACCAACCAAGGATTGCTGGTGATCGTCCCTTCTTCGCAAGGCGAGCGTGATGAATATCGCGAGGAAGTTTTCACGGCGACGGTGAATCAATTGATCGGCGATGATTGGTCGGTCGGCAGTCGCTATCGCTACACGCATTCCAAGTTCGAGCGGGAGTATGAGGGGTTCGATGCGGCGGTGCGGCAGATTAACTCGCCGAATTTTCTGGAGGGACTCGTGCGCAATTCAAATCGCGAATCGCGCTCGGGCCTGCACGAGTTGAGCCTTTTTGCGAACTTCAATCACCCGAGCGGCTTTTTCGCGCGAGCGGAGGCGAACTGGTACCAGCAAAACAACGACGAGAATGTGACGACGGCGACTTACAAAATCGTGGACATTTTCAACCGGGGGAAGGCGAAGCTGAGGACGCAAAATCTGGGTGTGGCTGGCGATGATTTCTGGCAGTTCAATGTGCTCGCTGGTTATCGCTTTCATCGCAACCGCTGCGAGATCAGCGCCGGGCTGCTGAACATCACCGGGCAGGACTATCGACTGCTCCCGTTGAATCCTTACGAGGAACTCGCGCGCGATCGCACGGTCGTTGTGCGCTGCCGCCTGAGCTTCTGATGGCCGCGCCGCAAAAGTCGCGTTGGCGCGGGCTGCTGCGGCTCGCGTCGAGCGTCTTCGGCGCGGTGCTGGTGGGGGTCATCGGATGGGTGCTGGCGCAGGCTTCGTTTTCGGTTGGCACCTTTGGAGAGAGAAAAGCCGGGCGCTTTGGCTGGCTCTGCACTTCGCTCGGCGAGAGCCTCGCGCGGCTCAGCTACGATCTGCCGTTTGTCGTCCGTGGCACGGTGGGAATGCCGAAGTCGTGCGTCATTTACATGGACGAAGACTCGGGCCAAAAACTCGGGCAGACCGGCGCGATCTGGGATCGGAAGCTCCACGCGCAACTCCTCGAAGCACTCGCCGCCGACCAACCGCGCGCGATTCTTTTCGATGTGGTTTTTTCCGACGCGCATTCAGAGTCGGGGGTCGATCAGGAATTTGCGGAGGCGATTCGGAAAAGTGGAAACGTGTTCCTCGCCGGCGCGCTCGAAATGGACGCGGGCATCATCGGTGCGAATGGCGTGCGCGTTTCCTCGCAGCGCGTGATCCCGCCGATCGGAATACTTCGCTCAGCCGCAGCCGGGTGGGGCGTGATCGCCTTCCAGCCGCTCGATGGCGACTACGGCGTGCGCCGCATTTCCCCCGGCACGGAGAATGTGCCCTCCGCGCCGTGGCGGGCGGCGGTGAAACTCGGAGCGGCACTGGAAAACACGCCGGAATCGTGGCTCCAGGCGCGCTGGCAAAACTATTATGGCCCGGCAGGTACCGCCGAGTCGGTCGGCTTCGATCGCGTCATCCTGCCGGAGAATCGCCCCGCGCCCGGATATTTCACTGACCGGATCGTGGTCGTCGGCGGTCGCTCGACTTTGGGCGGGCTGGCCTTTGGGAAGGACGATTTTCGCAATCCATTCAGCGTGGTCGGCGGCGCGTTTTCGACCGGGGCGGAGATTCATCTGACGGCGCTGCTGAATCTGCTGAACGGCGAATGGCTCACGCGCCTCGACGAGCGCAGCGAACGGTGGATCGCGATCCTCGCGGGCGTCGTGCTCGGCGGTGGGCTCCCGCGTTTCCGTCCGCACATCGCTGCTCTTCTGGCGCTGAGCGCGATGGTGGCGATCGGTGCGTTTGCCTGCGGGTTGAGCGTCGAGCAGCAGGTGTGGTTCGCGTGGTGTGTGCCGGCATTCGTGCAAGCACCGGTGGCGCTCGTGTGGGCGATTGGGGCTCGATATTTTCTGGAGGAACGCCGTCGCCACGCGCTCCGCGTCGGGTTCGGACACTACCTTTCGACGCCGATCGCGGACCGGATCGCGGACTCGGATTTCGATCTTTCGCCCGGTGGTTCGGTGGAGGAAGTGACCGTGCTTTTTACGGACCTCGAAGGCTTCACTCCGCTCACGGAAGAGCTGGAAAACCCTGAGTTAATCACGCAGATTTTGCTAAAATACTTCGCGCAGACGACTGCCCCGATTTTGGAAAATGACGGCTTGATCGTCAATTTCGTCGGCGACGCCGTGACCGCCGTTTGGGGCGCGCCGCTGGCCGAGCCGGATCATGCGCGAAAAGCCGCGCTGGCCGCTTGCCGCCTGCAGCAGACGGCATGGACTGAGGTCGATGGATTCAAGCTGCGAACGAGGATCGCCCTTCACACGGGCCGCGTGCTGGCGGGGAATATCGGCTCCGCCGAACGCTTCGACTACGCGATCGTCGGCGATCCGGTGAACTTCGCATCGCGGCTTGAGGGATTGAACAAACACCTCGGCACGAACGTGCTCGTTTCCGATGCGATTCGCCAAAAACTTGGCGACGAATTCGTCACGCGGAGACTCGGAGAGTTTCGAGTCGTCGGAAAGAAGGGCGCACAGGTGATCCACGAATTCCTTGGACAAAAAACCGGCGAAGGGAGGCCGGGCTGGTGCGATGTTTTCGAGCGCGGTGTGGGGGAGTTTCGCCACGGCAATCTCGACTCTGCTTTACTGAAAATGGAGGAGGTGCTCGCTCTTTGCGGTGGTCGCGATGGACCGGCGGAGTTTTATGTAAAAAGGATTGTCTCGCTGAAGAAAGGGCCTCTTCCAGGCGATTGGACAGGCATCATTGAGTTCGCTGAAAAGTAGCGTTCTCGGGCGAATTTCCTTGTCGCTTTAACGGGGGCCTTGGTAGTTACTTTGACCAATGAGCGCGTGGCTATTGGTTTCAATGGAAATACATATGGGCTCCGAGTTTTACGCCTGTCGCGCCTTAAACCCCTAGATGGAAAAAGCATGAGCACACCCGCAGGCATAACAATCACGTCGAGCCTACTTCCCGGCGGCCCGTTTTCGACCGGTGAAATCAAGGTCATCGCCACCAATGCATCCTTCAAGACACGGTGGTACGCGTATCAGGGCACTCTGCCGTCGAATCCCGTCTGGCATGAAACTACGAACGTTGCCGGCAATCCTAGCCCGTTCGCGCCCGGTTCTTGGCTGGTGATGTTGCGAGCGAATCAGGCCGTCGATTTCCAGAGCAACCCGGTTTCCGTGACCGTCGTTGCCAGTTACCGGACGAGGGTCGCCGTCATGTATCCTTGATTTGGAAGGGAAACGTTGCCTGCATCAGCAGCCATGCGCCCAGAGCCTAAAAAACGAATCGACACCAGCTCGCAACAAGCGGGCCTGAATAACGCCTTTGCCGGGCTGGCGCTCGACGCGAAAAACTTGCCGGCCGGTCCCGCGCTCGCGCCTGTTCCCGAGTCGCCGCAGACGGTTTGGAAAATGGGCCGGGTAGTTTTGCGCAAGGAGACTGCCAGACGTGGGGGGAAGACCGTGATCGTCGTCGATGACTTCGCCTCGCATCTGCCCGTGAGCGTCATCGAGAAGATCGGGAAAAAGCTGCGCCAAACGTGCGGATGCGGAGGCACGGTGAAAGGACGTACGGTGGAGATTCAGATGGATCAGCCAGCGCGCATCCGGGCGGCGCTGGAGGCCGAGGGATTTGAGGTGGCCGGGATTCGCTGATTGGTAAAGTGCAGCGTCTTACCAGTGGAGCGTGGACGGATTGTGGGGCGAAAATGGAGCGCCAACTTATAGTTTGACCCGTCGCGCCAGGTTGGTTATAGGCGCAAATATGAAAGCACTTCTGCCAGTTGCGGTTGGATTGGTTTGGTCTCTCGCGATTTCCGCTTCTGTCAATGCCGAGGATAAGAACGGCGTTTCTTTAACGGTGTCGAAGAAAACGCTCGATCGGAACGATACGCGAGCGTCTTCTTACTACAGCGGCGACAGGATCGATCGGACACAGGGGCTGAAGGCGACGATCAGAAACACCAGCATCAAGGCGCAACCCGAGGGCGAGGTGAAGTGGACGATCATCGTGCGAGGATACAGTTCGCCAGATACGATCCAGGGGAATACGGGGACGGAACCATTGAAGGCATTGAAGGCGTCTGAAACGGTGGAAATGGTGCTCGGAGCGGCCCAGATCACTGGTTACAAAGGTTACGACATGGCGAAGGATAAGATGGAATATCAGATCATCGTAAGTCAGGACGGTGTGGAAAAAGTCCGCTTCCAAAGCACGGCCGGTTTCGATGCGCTTGCCAAACGCGCGCGCCTTTCCAAATCGGACTCCACCAGCGAAAAACCCGACCAATCCACGAAGCCCACGGCAAACCCCGACCCCGTAGCGCCGCCGAAGCCTGTTGCTGCAGCGACGCCGCGCCCGGCGACGGTAACGCCGGCAAATCCGTTCGCTCCCACCCGCAACACACCCACACCGGCGCCCAAGAAGCCGACTGCTGAAGAAGACGCCCCATTGGACGGGAGCAAGCTCAAGTAGAGAAGGAAGGAGTTTCCTCCCCAGCGAACCGAGCGGAAATAGGCACCCAACGAACGGGATCAAAGTCGGGGCCACTCGCTCCACAGGATACGAACCATTTTCCCCAGAGTGCGGTGCGGGCCAATAGTGACCCTAACGGGATTCGAACCCGTGTATCCGCCGTGAAAGGGCGGTGTCCTAACCGCTGGACGATAGGGTCTTTTCTTGGAAAAGAGAGGCGAAATATCCCGGCGAGTTCCGTGTCTTGCAAGGATTTTCTCGGATTTTGCTGCGGGCTGCTTTTTTAACCGTCTTTTGCGGCGGATGAGTGGGGCTCGGGTAGTGGAGATGTTCATTGAGGCAACCGGACGGTGGAATCGGGTTGAGGGACACAGCGATTTGCACAATGCCGGAAAAGGCGATGAAGTTCCCCATGGAGAAGTGCGCTGCTGTGACCCAGTAGCCGTTTTTTGTGCCCTTCTCTTTTTTACGTTTCGGGGTCGTGTATCCGGGAATCTCGCCGGTGAATCGACTTGGAACGTATAAGTGCCGACGGAGAATACGGTCAGCCTTGCCTGCTGAATCACCCGTCACGGAGCCCACGAATGCCGATCGCGCCTCGGTCGTTTCGGGGATGGCTTTACCTTCAAGCCACGAAATAATTCCAGGGAAAGTCGCAGGGTTTACACCTCTAAATTCTGAGGGAGGTGGAGGAAGTGGAGCGCCGAGCGGCGCAGGGTGGTGGGGTTTTCGGCGGCGTGGCCGGTGCGGGCGCGGCGGCTGCCTTTGCCGAAGATGACGTCGAGCACCCAGTGGAGTTGATTTTCCACGCCCCAATGGCTGCGTACGGCGCGCGCGAAACGGGCAGCGTCCAGACCCAGACTGGAGAGGGAGTAGCGGCGTTCGAGGCTGCTGTGCCCGTTGAATTCGCGCACGGCTTCCACGCAGCCAACGCCTTGAAGGCCCTCCCATTTGTGGCGGTCGGCAAAACCAGCCGATGTCGGCGCTCTGCCAGTGGCGGCGCGTTTCGAGTCGGCCGTGGCCCTTTTCCACCGACTCTCAGTGGACGAGGGTGGCGTCGCCAGCGGCGATGATGGCGGCGAGGTAGCTTTGGATTTCGGTCAGCGCGGTGCCTTGGTTTCCTTTGAGGGCTAGGCAGTGTTCACGAATTATAGTGTGTACGAAAACCGCGATGGGTGATTGAAACTTTGGATACCTAAATCCAAAGTCCGAAAATTGATCAGCGACCTTGCGTGGAAACAACTCGAGGTGGCTCTGGCCGAGGCCAAACACTCGGCGGCGGGAGCACCGCCGGAGCGCAGCGATCGGGAGTTCCTGGAAGCGATGCTCCATCTCAATCGCACGGGCAGCCCGTGGCGGGATTTGCCGCCCGAACTGGGTTACTGGCATGCCGTTTACATGCGCTTCCGGCGCTGGGAAGCGCGTGGGGTCTGGCCGCGCTTGTGGAAAAACCTGCAAGCCGAGCCCTTCGCCCAAGCCTGCGGTTTGCTCCTGGATTCCACGACCGTGCGGGCGCATCAGCACGCCGCCGGCGCGCCAAAAAAAACGGCCCGGAGCAGGCTTTGGGACGCTCTCGCGGAGGGTTCTCCACCAAGATCCACGCGGCGACCCTCGACGAAAACTGCGCCGTCGCCCTCCACCTGACCGCCGGCCAGGCCCACGACGGCCGGCAATTTGAAGCCCTCTACGACAGTCTCGACCCGGACAACGTCCTGGAATTTGCCGCCCTCGACAAAGGCTACGACGCCGACCGCATCCGCGAGCGCCTCGCCCTCGACGGGATCGAGCCTGTCATCCCGCCGCTGAGCACCCGCAGCCAGAAACCGCTCTACGACAAAGAACGCTATCGCGGCCGCAACCGCATCGAGCGCTTCTTCAACAAGCTCAAACAGTTTCGCCGCATCGCCACCCGTTACGACAAACTGGCCAAAACCTTCTTCGCCGCCGTTTGCCTCGTCTCCGCTTTCCTCATCGCCAGGAATTCGTGAACACGACCTAGTCCGTAGTCGGCGTCGGCTTCGTTGATCTCGCGGGCGATGCGGCGCTGGCAGCCCATGGCGTCGAGGGTGACGATGCCGCCGGCCAGTTCGAGGGCGCGCAGCAGTGCGGGGGCACGGCGGTGATTTGACCGCGCCCGCTGGCGCTGCCCTGCGGACAAAGGCTCCGCCCTTTGGCTGTCTCGCTCGGTTCTGCGCGTTGCTCTTTTCATGTCGCGGTGCGATCAAACCCGGACGCGTTGTTTTCCGCGCTGCGCTTGCGTCTTGGGACGGGGCCTCTTGTGCGGATGAAAACTACCAGCAGCTTCACGGACGGCACGCTGCCCCGTTTGTGCGCGATGTCCTGCGGCGCTTTCGCTCCGGGCAGCTCCGCGTCGTCGAGGCCACCACAGAACTCGGTCTCGGCCGCACCCGCTTCTAAGAACTCTACGCGTCCTATCTCACCGCCGCCGTGCTTCGCCAGCTTCGCCGCCTCCGAAGTCCTCCTCCGCCATGACACCGCGCTCGATCGTGCCACCGTCCGCCGCTGGGCTCTGGCTCATGGTTTCGCGCCAGTGGGTTCGCGCAAAAAAGGCCCGCCGCTTCATCCGCCGCTGGCAGGTCTCCCACCTCGGCCAACTCTGGCGATACGACGTCTCGCCCCACCGCTGGTTCGCCGATCAGGACCGCCAGCCCCCCTGCTCGAAAAACTCCGCGTTCACCACCACACCCGCGAACACCACCGCGAACTGCGCTCCACCCCGCAAGCCACCTGGGACCTTGTGCTCAAGGAAAAGCGCTCCGTCCTCCGCCCAGCCCTCAACTGCCCCTGGTGCCCCTATATCTGGAGCCTCCGCTCCCAAACCAAAGTCGCCCCCGATGGGCGCATCTCCATCGGCTCCGCACGCCTCCGCATCGAACGCCCCTGCGGCTCCACCGTCACCCGCTGCATCCGCGCCAACGGCGACGCCTCCGTCATCCTCCTCCACCTCCCTCAACGAAAAACCGCCGTCCGCCTTTGTTTGTACCAGCCCCCGTTGCTCTTTTCATTGACTTTGCGCTGACCGAAAACGAGCCCGTTGCCTACGGCCCATGCGCTGACGATGACTTTGGGGACTCTCTCCGGCATTGCTCTGTGGCGTGGCGCATCTAGGGCGCGGCGCAGGGCTTCTCGCCCATCCACCAACCTCCCGATGCCTCTCCGCCTCCTCGGACGTCGATGGCGACGACCTCCTCGACGAGGGCTGTGCGCAGGCTCTGCGCCCAGCGCATGAAGGCGTCTAGGAAGCATTGCCGTGGGGCAGTTCAAGAAAGGTGCGCAGCCAGGGATCCTTCGTGTCCCCGAAAAGCTCCATGTCCTCGAAGCTCTCGGCCCCCAGAGCGGCGAGCAGAGGGAGATGAGCAGGATGTTCTCGAACTTGTGGAGGCGGGTGCGCACGACCCGAGGGTCGGGAAGTCCACGCAGGAGGTGGAGGAGGTCGGTGCGACTGGAGGCGAAGGAGGTGAGATCGGGCATCGCCAGCTTGTTTCAGGTCCGCCCACAAAGCGCGCTTCTGGTAATCATAATGGCGCGCGTTTTGGATACGTGAGCCCCGTGGAAAGTCGCGACAACAACCGGACTATACCCCTATTAACGGTAGCCTGAGCATCGGTTGCGGTGTGTGATAATCGTCAGTCTCGAGAAGTGGGTGAATTGTGATCAACGGCGATTGCTGAAAACCGCTCGAAGATTTCGACAAATGTCCTTCAGCCGGCAACGAGATCGGCATCAGCAGTAAAAATCGATTTCAGGCCGAAAGCGACACGTCGTCTCGTGCCGTTGAATAAGTTTTTCATTTTTTTCTTGCGGTGATGTAAACGGTCGCCTAAACGTCCAACCCCTTTTCGCGCTCTCGCGTTCGACGCGCTCTCGCGACTCTCGGCCAATGGCCCGGGAGTCTTCGAGCAGAAGACCGTTGAGAGTTGCAAGGAGAGGGTTTGCGGTTTGCATGCGAAATTCGTTTCGCCGCAGGCTGGAAAAAATATCTGCTCGGTTTTGGAAAATTCGCTTGCGAACCAATCGGATTCCCCTAATGTCCGCGCTCCCCGCCGCCAAAAGGGCTTCGCTCCCTCAAGGCAAAGGCGGGTTTTTCGTCTCTGGTTTCACCGGCGACGGAACGAGATAGAGAGCGAAAAATTCAGAACGAAAAATTTCAATGCCCACCATTAACCAACTCGTCAAAAAAGGACGCAAAAAGATCAAGGTGAAATCCAAATCACCGGCTCTGACTAACTGTCCTTTCCGTCGTGGCGTTTGCACGCAAGTGATGACGCGCACGCCGAAAAAGCCGAACTCCGCGCTTCGCAAGGTGGCGAAAGTTCGTTTAACGAATGGCTTTGAGGTAATCGCCTACATCCCTGGCGAGGGTCATAACTTGCAGGAGCACTCGATTGTATTGGTTCGTGGCGGTCGTGTGAAGGATTTGCCGGGTGTGCGTTATCACATTGTCCGCGGAACTCTCGATGCGCTGGGGGTTGATGGTCGCCGTCGTAGTCGCTCTAAATACGGCGCGAAGCGTCCAAAGCCGGGCGCGGTTGTTGAGGCGGCGGGTAAAGGTAAGAAGAAGTAGCATTTTACAATTTCACTAACTCACTCGCCATGTCTCGTCGTCGTCGTGTTATTCATAAAGAAGAGAAGTTGGATGGTCGTTACGCCAGTCCCGTTGTCGCGCGGTTGATTAGCGCGGTCATGCAGAACGGAAAGAAGTCGCTTGCGGAACGTATTGTTTATACGGCGATCGAGGAGACTCGCGCTGGCACAGATGCGGTTGATCCGTTGGAGGTTTTGCATAAGGCGCTGGATAACGTGAAGCCTCGTCTTGAGGTGAAGAGTCGTCGCGTTGGCGGTGCGACCTATCAGGTTCCGATGGAGGTTCCGCCGGCTCGTCAGTTCGCTCTCGCGATGCGGTGGATTGTTGGTTACGCCCAAGCTCGTAAAAACGTTCCTTTGATGAAGGCTCTTGCCACGGAAATTAAGGAAGCGGCAGCGGGGCAGGGGAATGCAATTAAGAAGAGGGATGATACTCACAAGATGGCGCAGGCGAATCGGGCCTTCGCGCACTTCCGCTTCTAATTGGTAGCGAAATGTCCGTTGTTGTTAATACTGCTGTGAGCACGAACCCAAATTCCCCTGATCGCGCCTATCCTCTTGAGAGGACTCGGAATATTGGAATTGCCGCGCACATTGATGCCGGTAAGACCACATTGACGGAGCGTATTCTTTTCTACACGGGATCGATTCACAAAATCGGCGAAGTGCATGAGGGAACCACCGTGACAGATTGGATGGAGCAGGAGCGTGAGCGCGGGATCACCATAACGTCTGCGGCAACGACTTGCTTTTGGGAGCAGCGCGTAGAGAAGAGCGTTTATAAGGCGTTCGAAGGGATCAAGATGCGCGTCAATATTATTGACACTCCTGGGCATGTTGATTTCACGGCTGAGGTAGAGCGTTCCTTGCGGGTGCTGGATGGGGCTGTTGCTGTTTTCTGTGCAGTGGCTGGTGTCCAGCCGCAATCTGAGACGGTGTGGCGTCAGGCAACGAAGTATAATGTTCCGCGCATCGCGTTCGTGAATAAGATGGACCGGACTGGTGCCAACTTTAACAACGCAATCAATGATATGCGGACGAAGCTCCGCGCGAACGCCTGGCCGGTCCTGATTCCGCTGGGGTCGGAAGACAATCTTCGTGGCCAGCTTGATGTCATTAACAAAAAGGCGATTATCTATCTCGACGACGAGAAGATGGGTTCAAATTATGTGATCGAGGAGGTCCCTGAAGAGCATCGGGCGATGGTGGATAATGCCTACGGCGATCTTGTTACGGCGATTTCCGATTTAGATGAAGAGATTGGTGAAGCATTCCTCGAGGAAAGACCAATTTCGATTGAAATGCTCAAGGCGGGCATCCGCCGGCAGACTATTGCAAATAAGTTCGTTCCTGTGGTGGGCGGTTCAGCCTTTAAAAACAAAGGTGTTCAATATCTAGTCGATGCGGTCATTGATTACCTTCCCAGCCCAATCGATATTCCGCCTGCCAAGGGTATGGATCCTGACACGTTGGTGCCGATTGAAGCCGTGACCGACGATAATGCCAAGTTCTGTTCGCTTGCGTTTAAGCTTTGGAGTGATCCGTTCGTCGGAAAGTTGGTATTTTTCCGGATTTACAGCGGCAAGCTTTCCAAAGGCGATACGGTTTACAATCCCCGCACCAACAAGCGCGACCGTATTAGTCGGCTGATTCAGATTCAGGCGGATAAGCGTGAGGATATCGACACGATTTATTCAGGCGATATCGCCGCGATCGTTGGCATCAAAAATGTCACTACCGGTGATACGCTCTGCGACGAGGATCTCTCTATTCTTCTTGAGCCGCCGTCTTTTCCTGATCCGGTGATCTCAATGTCTATTGAGCCTAAAACTAAGGTGGACCAGGAAAAAATGGGGGTAGCGTTGCAGCGGTTGGCAGAAGAGGACCCAACGTTTCGCGTCCACACCGACGAGGACACCGGTCAGACGATCATCGCCGGAATGGGTGAATTGCACTTGGAGATCATTCGGGATCGTATGCTTCGTGAGTTCAAGGTGGAGGCGAACTCAGGGAAGCCGCAGATTGCCTATCGTGAGACTATTACCGGCAAGGCAACCGGGGAGGGTAGGTTGATCAAGCAGTCGGGCGGTCGGGGACAGTATGGACATGTGGTTGTAAATGTCCGGCCCGCTGAGCGCGGTAAGGGATTGGTCATCGAAAACAAGGTTGTCGGTGGTGCTATTCCTAAAGAATATATTCCAGCCTGTAAGAAGGGTATCGAGGAGGCAGTTTTGAATGGTATCGTGGGCGGGTACCCTGTCATCGATGTTGAGGTCGATATCATCGACGGAAGTTATCATGATGTGGATTCCAACGAATTGGCCTTTAAGATGGCTGCTATTTTTGCAGTGAAGGATGGATTCAAAAAGGCAAATTCAATTTTGCTTGAGCCAATCATGAAGGTGGAAAATAGTACTCCCGAGGAATTTCAAGGGGATATTATGGGTGATTTGAATAGACGGCGTGGGAAAATTATGAGCATTGAGAGCAAGGCTAATCTTTCGATCGTCAATGCTGAAGTCCCTTTGGCTGAAATGTTCGGTTACGCAACGGCGATTCGATCGCTTTCAAAGGGCCGTTCGAGTTATTCGATGGAGCCATCCCATTTCGAGCAAGTCCCCGCTCAAGTTTTGGCTGCCGTCCTCGATCAAAAGGGCAAGTAGTCCGTTAAATTAACCTTACTTTATAACGAAATTCTCTAAATGACCGGACAACGCATAAGAATCCGATTGAAGGCCTTTGACTTCCGTATGCTGGATACCTCAGCTGCTGATATTGTCGAAACGGCCAAACGTACAGGAGCTCAGGTTGCGGGTCCTATCCCGTTGCCGACGCGAATCGAGAAATTCACAGTGAATCGCTCCCCTCACGTCGATAAGAAGTCGATGGAGCAGTTTGAAATTAGGACGCATAAGCGACTTCTCGACATCATCGAGCCTACCGCAAAGACCGTGGATGAATTGAAAAAACTCAATCTTCCGGCTGGCGTAGATATTACCATTAAAATTTAACTTTAAGTAACTAGCGAACATGAAGATTGGCCTGCTAGGCAGAAAGCTGGGAATGACACGCGTTTATGACGAAAAGGGCAAAGTTACGCCCGTAACCGTTATTGAGGCGGGTGAAAACACGGCTACACAAATTAAAACCACAGAAACTGATGGATATTCTGGGGTTCAGGTGGGTTTTTGTTCTCAAAAACCCCAGCGGGTTACTAAGGCTTTGATTGGTCACTTTAAGAAGGCGGGATCTGAACCCAAAAAGTTCATTCGTGAGTTTCGTCTTCCTGATGCAACCACACTTGAGGGTTCAGTTGATTTGAGTATTGGACAGTTCGCGCCGGGAGATATTGTTGATGTAATTGGCCAGTCGAAAGGGAAGGGTTTTCAAGGTGTTATAAAAAAGCATAACATGGCAGGCCAAGGCGCCTCGCATGGGTCAATGATGCATCGACGAAATGGTGCGATTGGAAATCGTTCTACGCCCGGTCGCGTTTGGAAAAATATGGGTATGCCGGGTCACATGGGCGACGAGCGTGTTACAGTTCAAAATTTGCGGGTTCTTCAAGTTCGTGAAGAGGAGGGTGTTATTTTGATATCCGGTGCAATCCCTGGAGCAACCGGAAGTTTTGTTGTAGTTCGTCCAGCGAAAAAAGCCAAGGAGACTGCAAAGTAACCCATGAGTGCGACTGTTCTTACTATTGAAGCTGCCAGGAAAGCAAATTTCGATGTTATCGAAAATGGAAAATACACTCAAGCTGTGCATGATGTCGTAGTCGCGATGCGTGCCGCTCGGCGTAGTGGCACCGCGAATACGAAATCCAAAGCAGACGTTAATTTGAGTGGTGCTAAGCCTTGGCGGCAAAAGGGTACGGGAAGGGCACGCGCCGGGTATAAATCGTCGCCTGTTTGGGTTGGCGGCGGTGTGGCGTTTGGACCAAAGCCGCGCGATTATTCCAAAAAGGTGCCAAAATCAGTGAAACGCGTTGCGTTGCGGAAGGCTCTTTCCGAACGGATTAAGTCAGGTGACGTCATTTTGGTTGATTCTTTTGCGGTGAAGCAACCAAAGACCAAGCAGTTTCTGATTGACCTAAAGGAACTTACTGCGGAAACAAAAGTGCTTATTGTGGGCGTCAAGTTTGATGAAACTACTTACTTGTCGGCTCGTAATGTCCGACCAGCTCAACTGGTTACCTCTACAGACGTAAATACCGAGCAGCTTCTCGCCTATCGGAAAGTCGTCCTAACTGCCGAGGCTTTGACGCAATTAGCCGAAAGGACTCTCAAGAAATGAATGACATTTTCGACATTATTCAGACCGTTTGTCTGACTGAAAAGGCAACTCTCCTAAGTGAGAAGCACAATAAATACGTGTTTCGCGTGAACCCTAAGGCCAACAAGCTTCAGATCAAAGAAGCGGTGCAGAAACTCTTTAAAAAATCGGTGCTATCAGTAAATACCTGCAACTACGCTGGTAAGAAAAAGCGGGAACGTACGGCTTCTTTCGGGCGAAAAGCGGATTGGAAAAAAGCTATCGTGACCTTGAAAAAAGGCGATAAGATCGAGCTAGCGTAATTAATTAACTTCGTCATGGCACTCAAAACATTTCGGCCTCTTACTCCGACTAACCGCTTCAAGGCTCTTCCGGCGTTTGATGAGATTACAAAATCTAAGCCTGAAAAGTCGTTGGTTGAAATCAAACGGCGTAGTGGTGGTCGCAATAACAACGGGCGTATTACCACACGCCATATTGGAGGGGGACACAAACAAAAATATCGGATCGTTGATTTCAAACGAAAAAAACGTGATGTTGTTGCTGAGGTAATTGCGATCGAATATGACCCTAATCGGAGTTCGCGAATTGCACTGATCCAGTATCCAGATGGGGAAAAGGCTTACATACTTGCTCCGATAGGATTGGGGGTTGGATCCAATGTTTCTGCGGGAGAGCGTGTCGCTCCAGAGATTGGTAATGCGTTGCCTTTACGGTCAATTCCGCTCGGTTCGGCAATTCACAATGTTGAACTAAATCCCGGGCGGGGTGGCCAAATTGCGAGAAGCGCAGGCCAGCAGGTTGTTCTCAACAACCGGGAAGGAGATTACGCTCTTGTGAAAATGCCTTCAGGTGAGATTCGGAAGATACATGTAAGTTGTTACGCGACGATGGGCCAAGTCGGTAACATTGATCATATGAACGTCTCTTCCGGCAAAGCGGGACGTAGCCGTTGGCAGGGTGTAAGACCTACCGTTCGCGGCATGGTAATGAATCCTGTCGATCATCCAATGGGTGGTGGACAAGGTAAATCGAAAGGCGGCGGTGGGCGTCATCATCCGATGTCACCTTGGGGCCAGCTGGCAAAAGGATTCAAGACGCGCCGGAAATATAAGCCAAGCAATACGTTCATTATTGAGCGTAGGAAAACGAAAAAGAAGTAATTCTGACGAGTATAACCAATTAGACTATGGGTCGTTCGCTTAAAAAAGGTCCTTTTGTTGATCAGCACGTTTTCGACAAAATCGACAAAATGAATTCCAGTAACGTGAAAAAGCCGATCAAGACGTGGTCGCGTCGATCGACGATCACTCCTGAATTTGTTGGACATACGTTCCTTGTCCACAATGGAAAAATCTTTAATTCGGTTTTCGTCACTGAAAACATGGTTGGGCACAAACTCGGTGAATTTTCGCCTACGCGGATCTTCAAAAAGCACGGCTCACATACTGCTAAGGTAACGAAGTAGGATAAATTTGACGTTAGTGCGATTATTGAAAGATATTACCGACGCAATGTGTTAGTATGGCGATATTTGTATCACTGGCTGAATTGAGGTTGTTAGTAACATTGTTGTGTTTAGCGCTTTTCGGAAGATTAGCGGCACAAGGAGCGGAGTCTTTGAAAAGCTTGGATTTGGAAGTGGTGAAATCAGCAAGTATTAGGAATGGATCGGTGACCGGAGATGTTTCTATAAATAAAAATATCTCCGATAATGAAAACGCGTTGCAATCCTTGCAGAGAAGTTTTGGAAGCGTGTCAAGTGAGGTCGAGGTCTTTCGACGTAAGTCATCTGAACTGAACAGTCGATTAGAGGCGCTTGGTGCATCGAACAAAGATAACAGATTGATTAAGCTAATTAATGAATTGAAAGTGTGTTCGGGCGAACGAGAAAAGTTACGTGATGCCTTAATCGGTCTGATAGATGTTGCGGGAAAGTATCAGAAGAGCTTATCCAATGAAAACCCTGATACCAGGGATGAGATTGATGGGGCGTTGAAGGAAGCGTCTGAGGTGTTGAAAATCGACTCTAATGTGATGTTGATTAACCTCCCGGTGGCGACGCTTCTAACGGAAAGTGTAGTTGTAAGCGTGAAGCAAGAGTTGGCTTTAATCGTTGCGAACGTAGGGTTTCGACACGGGATTCATTTGGGAATGCCAGTCGATGTCGTGAGAAATGATGCGGTAGTCGGGACAATACGATTCATTGATGTTAGAGATGACATTTCCGGTGCATTAGTACAAAATCTAAGTAGAAATGAGACGATAAAAGTGGGGGATCGTCTGAAAATTGTGGGGCGCTAATTTTTAACAAAAACGAAGGACACGCATTTAGATATGCAAATTAAATCAATTTATCGCGGTGCGCGCATCTCGGCTTTTAAAGCTCGAGAGGTGACGCGCGCAATTCAAGGTCTGCCGGTTTCGGCTGCTCTTGATTTGCTTGCATTTACGCCTAGAAAAGCAGCTGCGCTCGTCGCTAAAACGCTTAAGAGTGCCGTGGCGAACGCTGAGAATAATGCGAATTTGAAAGTGGAAAAACTGGTGGTGCAGGAGGCCGTTGTTGGGGAAGGGCCTACAATGAAGCGCTCACAACCGAAGGCGAGGGGCAGTGCGGGTCCGATCCGTAAGCGCACGAGTCATATTCGTATTATTTTAACTGATGAAATTGAAGTCATGACGAGGACATCAAAAAAGCAAGCCGGGAAGGGGAAAGCGACAAGGGGTGGAGCGAGACACAAGGCTTCGCGGGTTGAGAAAATTAACGCACCTACCGAACGTGTAGAACCGACGTCAGATAGCGCTGTTACAAAAGAATAAGTATGGGACAAAAAGTAAATCCTATTGGCTACCGCCTAGCAGTAAACCGCGAGTGGCGGTCACGTTGGTTTGCTTCTCCCAAGGAGCTTCCTGATTTTCTCCACAGCGATTTGAAGATTCGCGCTTATGTGAAAGACAAACTCCGACTGGCGGCTGTGTCCCGAATCGTTATCGAAAGGGCTTGGAACAGTATCCGGGTTACAATTTATACAGCACGGCCAGGAATCGTGATTGGGCGAAAGGGCACTGAGATTGAGAAAATGACTGAAGAAATCGGTAAAATGTCGGGCGGGAAGTCTGTAAAAATCGATATTCAAGAGATTAAAACTCCCGAACTGGACGCGCAATTGGTTGCTGAAAACGTCGCCCTCCAAATCGAACGTCGCATTAGTTTCCGGAGAGCAATGAAGAAATCCATTCAAACATCAATGGAGTTTGGAGCCGAAGGAATTAAGCTGCGTTGTGCCGGGCGATTGGGTGGAGCGGAAATTAGTCGCGCTGAGTGGCATCGGGAGGGGAAAATCCCGCTTCACACCCTTCGGACCCCAATTGATTACGGATTTGCGGAAGCGAATACGGTTTACGGTAAGATTGGTGTTAAATGCTGGATGTGTAAGAAGGAAGATCCGGTAGTTCAGCAGGCG
>JANLQB010000340.1:0-1860 GCA_031367565.1 Verrucomicrobiota bacterium | reverse complement strand
CCGCGCTGCCGGCGAATACGCGTTGGATTCATTTTCGCTTCCTCGAAGACGGGACGCGCGAAGTGACCGAGGGCTCGTAGGCGCGGCTCGGACGACGTTTTTAAGAAAGAGCATGTCCCTGCGTTTGCGTCGCGCGATTTGGATTTTATCGCGGGTTTTGCTGGCGGCAGTCGTGCTGGGTTCCGCGTCGCTACTCTTGGGAAATGCGCACCTTTTCCCGTGGCCGCAGCGCACGATCGCGCTGGGAAAAATCCGCGCGAACGAAGGTTTCGGTTTCTTCGCAAAACTCCCATCGCCGTGGCCCGGCTTCGAGTTCGCGGCAGAGTCGGGGGTGCTCACGGAAGACGGTCGCCCGATGGTGCGTGTGAACGAAAACGGCATGGTGCGGGAAACGGGAAAAGGCGCATTTCGAATCGGTCGCGACCGTGTGCTTTTTTCCAGCAGCGACGGAAGCGACCCGCTGAAAAACGGGCGCGTTTATTCGCTCCGGCTGGAATCGGCGCTCTCGCCTTCCGCGCTGCCGCTGATCCTGGGCGCGGGCGGTCTCGCAGCGCTGCTCTTTCTCAGAAAAAAGCTGTTCCTGCTCCCCGCTTGGACGCGCCGCTCGCTCGCCGAAGGCCCGCCCGAGATTTCCACGCACGCCGCCGCGTGGGGAATCCTCGCCCTCGCCCTCGCCGCCCGCGCCGGATTTCTGTGGCTAAATCCTGATTACACCGACGAGCTGATGTCCATCCGCGGCACGCCCTACTCCGACGCGCGGGACTGGCTCGGCATGGCCAAAGCAACTGCGGAAGGGCGCGGGGTGGACTCGACCTATCCGGGCATGCGTGCGCTCTACCCGATGTTCCTCGCAAATTTTTTCACATGGTTCGGCAACTCCGTGGGGCTCGCAAAGGGGCTCCAGGCCATGATCGGCGCGTCATCCGCCGCGCTCATTTTTCTCATACTCCGCCGCGCCATGCCGCTTTGGCCCGCACTCGCCGCCGCCCTGTTTTTCGCGCTCGATCCGCGTCAGATCACGCAAGTGGGAAAGCTCATGACCGAGCCGTTCGGCCTGCTGCTCATGCTCATTTCCGCGTGGTGTCTCATGATCGGCGGAGAACGCCGGCGACTCGCGATGATCTTCGCCGCCGGCGCGTTCCTTGCCTGCTCAAATCTCGCTCGCCCGCTCACCCTTTTCGCCTTCCCGATCTTCTTCTGCCTTGTCGTCATCAACGCGTTCATCCGCGAAACCTGCCGCTGGCGTGCCGCCCTTTTACACGGCACCGCCTTCGCGCTCGGCACCGTGCTCTGCCTTGCGCCGTGGGTCATCCGTGAACGCGCGGTCCACGGCATCTGGGCGATTTCGTGCAACAGCTCGTCCGCACTTTTTGCCGCTAGCACGCCGGAATTCGGCGTGTGGACGGCAGGCGTCGAAGACCTCGCACAAAAGTCTGGCGTCTCGCACGCGGTGAAAGCGCGCTACGATTTTTTTCAGGAACGTTTCCGCGAAAACCTCCGGAAATATCCCGGCTTCTACGCCTCAAACGTCGCGAGAAGTCTCGGCAACGCGGCCCAAGAATGCGCCAACGTTTCGCCTGCGCTCGCCGGTGCCGGGTTCGGCGCGTTGGGGATTTTCTGTGCGCTCGCATGGCGTCGAGGTCGAGCCCACGCGCTGCCCGCGTTTGCTGCGATGATCGCGCTGCTGTGCGTGAACGACTCTTGGGCTGCGGGCTTCGCGATCATCGGCGTGGCGTTCACGCTCTGGTGGCGACCCTTCCCCGGCGCAGTGCTCCTCGTCACGCATTTCGGCGGCCTGCTCGGTAGCGCGCTGTTTGGAAATCCCGACATCCAACGCGTGCGACTGCTCATCGACTGGGC
>JANLQB010000337.1:0-11047 GCA_031367565.1 Verrucomicrobiota bacterium | reverse complement strand
CGCAGGAAATCCGGCAACTCATGAATCGCAATCAGCCGCTCCGGGCGGAGCCGCTGGCGGTGAATTGAAAGTTCATGGAGCGGGGTGCGTCCCGCCGCTTCATGGCGTCAGAACGCTCCCCCGCGCAGATCGCGGAAGGCTGCGCCGAGATTGGCGATGACGTGCGTGGCGGAGAGGGATTCTTCGGATTCGCTTCCGTGGGTGATCGCGCGTTCGGCGGCGCGGCCACAGAGCCAGGTGCCGAGGCGGGCGGAGTCGTAGAGGCCAAGGTGTTGCCCCGCGAGGGCGGCGAGGACGCCGGTGAGCACATCGCCCATGCCGCCGCTGGCCATGCCGGGCGTGCCGGTGCTGTTGTAGCTGAGCGGCCGGGTGGATTGGCCGACGATGGTGCGCGCGCCTTTCAGCAGGAGCGCTGCGGGGAAGCGGGTGTGGAAGCGCTCGACGGTTTGGCGGCGGGTGAGCGTTTTGGCTTCGGGGAAGAGACGTGCCATTTCGCCGGGATGCGGCGTGAGCAGGCGCGGGCCGACGCAGGAATCGAGTGATTCGATTTGCGTGGCGAGGACGTTGAGGGCGTCGGCATCGACGATGAGTGGCTGCGGGGCGCGCTGGATGATTTCGAGGATTTCATCGCGCCGCGTGGTGCCGAGGCCGGGGCCGATGGCGAGCACATCGTGGCGGCCTTCGAGGATTTCGGAAAACGTGACGATCGTTTTCACCATGACTTCGGGTGCGATGCGGGCGGCGATGAGCGGGCGGATTTCCGGCGGCACGTAAAGCGTGACGAGCCCCGCGCCCGCATGGACACAGGCTTCGGCGGCCATGATGGCTGCGCCGGTGAAGCCGGGCGAACCGGCGAGGATGCCGATGCGTCCGCAGTCGCCCTTGTGCATGTCGAAGCGGCGGCGGGGGAGGAGCGCGGCGAGATTTGCCGGGGTGGCGATTTCGGCGATTCCATTGGGAGTGAAACGCGCGGTGAGTTCGGCGAGCGGGAGGACGGCGATGCGTCCGACAAAATTCGCGGCGACGTCCGCGATGAGGCCTGCTTTTGCGAAGCCGATGGTGAGGGTGAAATCGGCGATGACGGTGTCGGGATCGGTCGCGCCAGAGTCGGCGTCGAGGCCGGTGGGAAGATCGAGCGCGAAAATGTGCGCGTGGTTTTCGCGGCGGAGGTGATTGATCGCGCGAGTCGCGCTGCGGATGGGCTCGCGCAGTGCGCCGCCCGCGCCGATGCCGAGCAGGCCATCGAGGACGATGAGCGGGCGATCGTGATTCTTGGGCGAAATGTGCGCCGCGAGCTCGCGGTGATTGCGGCTTGTGAGTTCTGCCCACTCGCTTTTGTCGAAGGCAGGCCGCAGTTCGATCGTCCATCCGGCGAGCGCGAGTTGCCGGGCGGCGACGAGCGCATCACCACCGTTGTGACCTTTTCCAAAAAACGCGATGCAATGACCGGGCTCGGGAAAAAACTGCCGCACGGCGCGGGCGATTTTTGCGCTGGCTTCTTCCATGAGTTTGCCGGCGTCGATGCCGTCGGCGAAGGCTCGCGCTTCGATCGCTTTCATCTCCGCGCAGGTGACGATCATGGCGCGGGACGGGAGTTAGTATCGGGCGTCGATCGCCGCGGCGATGGCCTCGGCGAGGCGCTGGCGGTAGGTGGAATTCGTGAGGCGCGAGGCCTCGGCGCGATTTGTGAGGAAGCCGCATTCGACGAGGACGGCGGGGCGTTTGTTGTGGCGCAGGACGTAGAAGCCGCGTCGCCGCACGCCGCGATTCAGGCTGCCCGTGGTGCGGACGACGGCGGAGTGGATGGTGGCGGCGAGCGCGCCGCTGCTGCCGCCGTAGTAGTAGGTCTCGATGCCGAACGCTCCTTCGCGTGGAGCGGAGTTGCAATGGATGCTGACGAAGATGGCGCCGGAGGTGGAATTCGAGATGGCGCAGCGTTGATCGAGGCCGACGAAGTAGTCGTCCGACCGCGTCATGACGGTGCGGAATCCGCGCGAGCGCAGCGCGGAGTTCAGGCGGCGTGCGATGTCGAGCGTGTAAGGTTTTTCTGCGATGCGCTGACCGGGCGAACCGCCGCGATCGATACCACCGTGGCCGGCGTCGATGACCACCGTCACCGCAAATGCCTGCGTGGCTGCGAGGATCAGCGCGAGGAAGAGGATGGTGAAGCCGTGGCGTTTCATTTGGGAGAGGTCGTGAAGGTTTCAAAAGCCGCCGCGATTGCCAGTGGAATCTCGCGCGGCGTGGTATTCATGAGGCTTCGGAGCGCACAGGGAGCAGGATTTGGAAAGTGGTTTTCTTGGGAGCGCTCGTGACGCGGATGACGCCGCCGTGCTGTTGGACGAAGCCGAGCGCGACCGTGAGACCGAGGCCGGTGGAGTTGCCTTTCTTTTTCACGGAGTAAAATGGGGTGAAGATTTTTTCGAGCGACTCTTTTGGGATGCCGGGGCCGTCGTCCGTGACGGCGAGGGAGAGCCACTGGATCGCTTGTTTTGCGGAAGTCGGCGCGGGTGGAGTCGCGCCTGCGGTCAGTTCGACGGAGATATTTCCGCCGCCGGCGGTGGCGTCGATGGCGTTGCGGATGACTTCGACGATGGCCGTTTTGATGCGGCCCACGTCGGCCCAGACTTTGGGAGTTTCATCGAGACAGCGGAGCGTAAGCCTCACTTTCGGCCCGGCCATTTCCACAAGTGTGGGGCGGAGGCGCAGGAGCATTTCGGAGAGATCGAGATCGCGCCAGACGGTGCTGGATGGGCGCACGAGCGAGTGTGTGCGGTCCATGAGATCGCTGGCGGCGCGGGCGCCGTTCTGGATTTTCGCCAGGCCTTCGAGCGTGGGCTTGTCGAGTTTCTTGTTGTCGAGGAGCAGTCCCAGGTAGCCGTGAAAAAGCGTGAGGATGTTGTTCATCCGGTGCGCGAGGCCGCGCACGAGTTGATCCTGGAATTCCGAATGTTCGATCTGCATTTGTCAGAACAGACATAGCAGGATGGATACCCGCGCGACTTAGGATTCCCCCCGCGCGACTAAGGATTCCCCTGATCCGAGCCCGCTCAGCCTTGATGACACCGCGAAGGCGCGAAGGGCGCGAAGGGAGGAAACAGAGTGTGGGAGCGATTCCGATCGCGCGAAAAAATTACCTGAAACTCTTTCCGACTTTTTTTTCGCGTCCGTGGCGCCCTTCGCGGTTTCAAAAACAAATGTTCCGCTTCACACGAGCAGCCCGGCCTGCTGGAGCGCGGCTTCGCCGGGCATTTGTGCGGGATCGGCGAGGGCGGTGCGGCCTTCGGGGGTGAGGTCGAGGAATTCGTGCCAGCGGTTGGTGAGCGGAAAATTTTCGCGGGCTTGGTAGCGCATGAGCGGGCTGGGGCCTGCGGATTCCGAGGTGTGTAAAAGCGTGCCTTCGCCGGTGAGGAGGAGATCGACGGCATCGACGGTGAAGAGGCGGCAGACTTCGGCGCAGAGCGCGGTGTCATCCGCGATTTCGGGGAGGGCGACCTGGCGGAGGAAACGATTCGCGTTTTCTACGATGGCGGGAAACGGGACGCGGACGGTGCCGGCCTGTGCGAGGGCGGCAAGGAATGCTTTTATCTCCGACTGGTCGAAATCGAGCGTGATGCTGTTCGGGCCGAGCATTCGCATGGCGATGCCGGGCTGGAGATTTACTTTGCCGTCGGCGGGGCGGAGGCGGAGGCCGATGGCGCAGTCGCGGACGATGGTTGGCTGCGGGGTGCGCGCGGGCTCGGCGCGGGTGAGGAGCGAACTGCGAATCCAGCGCTGGTAAAGCACGTCCATGAATTGCTGGGCGCGGAGGAAGTCGAGGTCGAGCTCGCCGAGTGCGTCGCGGACGGGCGCGGGGACGTGCTCGAAGGGCATGGAGGCGTAGTGCGCTTCGGAGAGGAAATGCAGGTGGTGGCGTGTGGCGTGCGCGGTGAAATCGAGAAACGTGCAGGGATCGTTCACGAGGCCGAGTTCGTCGTGGAAAAGGAGCGCGGGGGATTTCCGCGTCATGTCGGCGACGGCGTCGTGAAGGAGCGCGGAGTAGGCTCCAGGCTGGCCGGCGGTGCATTTTGCGAGGATGCCGAGGACGCACCGCGCGTGATCGAGTTGCGCCTGCGGATCGGATTCGCGGGCGGTTTCGGCGAGGAGAAATTTTCGCATTCCATCCAGGAGGCCCCAGCCGGGGAGGACATTGTAGCTCACGTAGGCGACGCCCGCTGGCGCGAGTGCGCGGGCGCAGACGGCAAGGAGCCGCTCTTTCACCTCATCCGGCACCCAGGAGTAAACGCCGTGCGCGATGACGTAATCGAACGCGCCCGGCTCCGGCTCGAACTCACGCAAGTCCGCGCACACCAAGCGCGCATTCCCGACCCCGCAGGTGGAGCGCGCGGCTTCGGCGGTCGCGATTTGTTTTGCGGAAAGATCGACGCCAGTGAACTGCGCGTGCGGCAGGCGCTCAGCGAGCGGGAGAAGATTCATTCCTTCCGCGCAGCCAATCTCCAGCACGCGGCAGCGATCCGGTGCGGCCGCGTTCAGCCCGAGCAAATGGGCGATTGCACCGATTCTGGCCGGGTGAGAAAGCGGGATCGCGCCGTGGCGGTAAGGGATGGCGTCGTAGCGGGCGCTGAGAAAGTCGGTCATGCGAGCAGGAAAGCAGAAGCGTGCTGGCGGGACCAAGCGGAAGCGTGCGCGAGTCTCCTTAAGATGACTTGCACGCCCGTGGGCGACGACCGTATATCGCGCCATGCTCATTCGCTTGAGGGGAGATTTCACCGTCGCGATCGTGTCCGCGGCGATCTTACTTGCTGGGTTGCCGCAAACTTCGTTTGCAGTCATCGCAGAGACTAAGCCGCTGGTCGATGAGCAGCGCGAAGTGGATCAACTGCTCGCGAAAGCCGACAGCGTGGAGTTGCGCAAGATTTCGCCGCGCGTCTTGCGTCTGGCAGATTTGCTTTTGAAGGAAAAAGGCGATGCGGGCGCGCGCCGTTATTTTGAGAAAGGGATCGAGGGAAATGCGTGGGCGCTCGACCAGCAATTGACGCTCGGTGAAATCCAGGCTCGTAGCGGGCATGCCAAGGCATTGAGGGAGAAGGCGGAGATGGTCCTGCGGGTCGGTGAGGAGGACGATGTCCTCCAACGCGCCTCGCGGCTGATGGGGCGGCCTCTGCCAGAAAAGCCGCAGCCATTCCTGCAAATCAAGGAAGCTGGAGCGGTGCTGGTCCTCGTGCCCGTGGGCGACGGCAGTCTTTTCATCATGGAAAATCTTCGGGCGGTGCTGGCTAAGCGGCTTGGAATCACCGTCCGCATTGCTTCGCTCGAAATGAAGATTCCGGCGCCGAGTCGGACGGCGAAGATGCAGTGGATCGCGCGGACTCGGGAGCAAGTGTTGAAGGCGGTGGCTGAACAGCCTGCGGTTGCCGTGCAAGCTGGAAAGCTGGGTTTTACCGAAGCGCAGATTAGGACCGATGATGATTCCCTCGTCTCCCTGATCCGGCAGAGCACCGAGATCGAGCAGGGTGCCGTTGCCGCGCTGTCTTTCGACGAAATGCTTGCGGGGCTGGACTCGGCGAAGCAGTGGGATATCGAAAATTTGATCGCCGCGATGCAGCCCGGCGTCAGCGGACGCGCGGGGCCGAAGACATGGGTGCTCGGGGTAACGCCGCTCGATCTGTTCAGCGGGAAGAGCAATTTTCTCTTTGGCGCGGCCGCGACAGGCAACTTTCTCGGCGTCATCTCGACCCACCGTTTCCGCGCGGCTTTCAACGATGAACCGCCGAAACGCGAACGCCTCGCAGATCGTCTGCTCAAGCAATCGCTCTCGACGATCGGTTTCATGCTGGGCGTGCCCCGTTGCGATACTCCGGAATGCGCGCGGGCGTATCCGCATAGCCTCGTGGAACACGACCAAAAACCCTCGGCGCTCTGCCCCCAATGCAGGGAGGGCTTTGAGAAGGTGCTCGGGAAAAAATTGCCCGGAAAGTGAAGCGGGCCGGATTATCGGAGGTTGCCGGCTGATTGGAAAAAGTTTGAGCGAAATACCTGCGCGGCTGTCTGATGGCAGCCCTGACTTCAATGACCTATTTCCGCCCGCTTACCCCGCTGTTTTTGGCTGCGATTTTCGCGGGCACTTTTGCCTTTGCGGAGGTGCCGGCTGATCCGACGCAGGAGCCTTCCGTACTGGCGGTGGCGAAGGCGATGCCGGCGGTGGTGAACATCAATACCGAGCGCGTAGTGCAGCATGCGGTGCGCGATCCGCGCGATGAGTTATTCAACCAATTCTTTGGCGGCGCGATGCGGCCACCGCGGCTGGTGAAGCAGACGGTGCAGAGTCTCGGCTCGGGATTCATCGTGGACGGGAACGGCTTCATCGTGACGAATGAGCACGTCGTGCAGCGGGCGGCGGATTTGAAAATTTCGGTGACGACGAACGATGGTAAAACATACAGCGCAAAGTATATCGCGGGCTCGCCGGAGGCTGATCTGGCGTTTTTGAAAATCGAATCGAAGGAGAAATTTCCGTTCATCGAGCTGGCGGATCTTTCGCCGAATCTGCTCGGGCAGACGGTGCTCGTCCTCGGAAATCCGCTGGGCTACGGCAGCTCGGTGGCGCGGGGGATTCTGTCGGCGAAGGGGCGAGCGGTGACGGTGGAGAACAAAGATTACAAAGACCTCGTGCAGACGGATGCGGCGATCAATCCGGGGAACTCGGGCGGGCCGGTCGTGGATCTCGCAGGGAAGCTCGTGGGCGTGAGTTCAGTGAAGATGGCCTTCACGCCGCAGGGTGTGCCGACGCAGGGGCTCGGGTTTGCGATTCCGGGAAATGCGGTGCGCGATCACGTGGCGGAATTTCGCAAGGTGGCGGCGGGGCAGAAAAGCACGAAGGCGCGGGCGACGCAGAGCCGCGCGCAGCAAAATTTCGGGCTGCAACTTCAAGATATGACGAAGGAGCTGGCGGAGACGATGGGCTACGATGCGGATGCGGGGGTGGTGATCGCGGATGTAGAGGCGGGGTCGCCGGCGGATCGGGCTGGGTTCAAGCGCGGGCTTGTCATCAGCCAGATCGGACGTTATCGCGTCACCACTTCCAAACAGGTCGAGGAACTGTTGGAGCAGGTGAGCACGGGTTCCGTCGTGGATTTCACGGTCGGAATTGTGCGCACCGTTGGCCGGCGAGAGTTTGTTTCATGGACACCCGTGACGCTGAACGCGCGCTGAGTTTATCCCTCGAAATTTCACACCATGATCAAAGTCGAAAACCTCACGAAAAAGTATTCCGGCTTCACCGCGATCAAGGACATCAGCTTTGAGGTGGCGAAGGGTGAGATCGTCGGTTTTCTCGGACCAAACGGGGCGGGCAAGACGACGACGATGCGCATCCTGTCGGGCTATCTGCCGGCGACGAGCGGGCGGGCGTCGATCGCGGGTTTCGATGTTTTTGAGCAGAGCCTGGAGGCGCGGAAACGGATCGGCTATCTGCCGGAAAACACGCCGCTTTATCCCGAGATGCGGGTGAATGAATACCTCAGCTATCGGGCGAACTTGAAGGGGGTGCAGGGGCGCAAGGTGAAGGAGCGCGTGGGCGATGTGGTGGAGCTTTGCAATTTGAAGGAGAAGGAACGCGCGATCATCGGGACGCTCTCGAAAGGCCAGCGGCAGCGCGTGGGGCTGGCGGATGCGCTGGTGCATGATCCCGATTTGCTGATCCTCGATGAGCCGACGATCGGGCTCGATCCGAATCAAATCCGGCAGGTGCGCGAGCTGATCAAGAACCTCGCGAACAAACGGACGGTGTTGATTTCGACGCACATTTTGCCGGAGGTGGAGATCATGTGTTCGCGGGTGATCGTGATCCATCAGGGGCAAATCCGGGCGAGTGATACGGCGGAGAATCTGCTGAAAAATCACCGCGCAGCCGGGAGCATGCGGATCGAGGCGAAGACGGGCGGGACGGATGGGCGCGAGGCGTTGCTGGCCTTGCCGGGGGTGAAGGATGTGACGGAGGAGCAGGACGGGGAGTTCAGCGTTTTTAACCTGCGCCTCGAAGCGAACGCCGATCCGGCGGAGGCGGTGATGAATCTGGCGATGCTGCGACGTTGGAACGTGCGGGAACTTGCGCGGCGGCGGGCGACGCTGGAAGATGTCTTTGTCGAACTGACCCATTCGGATAGCTGATCCCCTCAACTCTCCGCTTTCGGTTTCGCTTCCAGATTGGAAGCACTGACCAACCCACTTTGCCCGCCCAATGAAAACCTTCCTCACGCTCCTCGAACGCGAAATAAAGAGCTTCTTCTATTCGCCGATCGCTTACGTCGTCCTGTTCTACTTTCTGCTGCTCACTGGCTTTAATTTTTACTCGGGAGCCAGCTTTTTAAATCGCGGACCCACGGAGATCACGGTCGTCGAAGCTTTCTTCAACACCGTTATCTTCTGGGTCCCCTTCGTGCTGATCTTCCCACTCATCACGATGCGGACTTACTCGGAAGAGTTTCGCATGGGAACCTTCGAGACGCTGACCACGGCTCCGGTGACGGATTGGCAGGTGGTGCTTTCCAAGTTCTTCGGGGTGCTCTTCTTTTATATCGTTCTTTGGGCACCTAGCTTCAGCTACTTCGCGATCTTTCAACTGATTACCAAGCAGCAGGCGGCAAACGCTTCTGGGGCTTACTACGGGAGCTATCTTCTAGTTCTATTGATTGGAATGTTTTATATCTCGATCGGTTGTCTAGCCTCGGCGCTGACCAAGGATCAGATCAATGCGGCGGTCATCAGCTTCTCGGCAATCACGCTCTGCTTCTTTGCGGGATTGCTGACCTTTGTGATGAACATCACGGACCCGACGCTGAAGGACATCAATACCTACATTTCTGCCGTGGAGCACATGGGAGACTTTTCCAAAGGGATGCTCGATACGCGACCGGTGGTTTGGTATCTATCGCTCACGGTGCTCATGCTCGTGCTCAACTTCCAAGTCTTCCAGTATCGGAAGTGGAAATCCTAACCCACGACCTCATTTCGTATGGCTGAAGAAACTCAGGAAACAAAAACGGAAAGCGCGCCGGTGAGAAAAACGGTGAAAATCCAACGTGTGCAGATTGGTTTGAACGTGATCGTCCAGATCGCGGTGACGATCTTCATCGTGGGGATGGTGAACTACTTTTCCTTTCACCACTTCAAACGGTTCGATCGGACGCGGGATCAGAAGTATGTCCTAAGCGAGCAAACGAGGCAGATCCTGGGCGGGTTGAAGAAGCCGGTGAAGGCCTTCGTATTTTTCTCCACTGGCTCGGAAGTTTTCGGGGATGTGGTGACGCTTTTACGCGAGTATGAATATGCGTCGAAGACCCAGTTTCAAACCGAGGTCGTGGACCCTTATCGTAATCTAACCCGGGCGCGGACTCTTCAGGATAAGTATAAATTTGGAGCGAACGAAAACATTGTGATCCTGGACTACGAGGGGAAGAGCAAGTTTGTGAATGCGGCGGATATGGCGGAAATGGATGCGAGCGGGATCATGGCAGGGCAGGCTCCGACGTTGAAGGCGTTCAAAGGCGAGCAGGCGATGACGAGTGCGCTGCTAGAATTGACGGAGGAACGACAGAGCAAGGTCTATGTGCTCGGCGGACATGGTGAGCCGGAGTTAGTCGGGACTTCGTCGGCGGATGCCGTGCCGAATCCTGAAACATTGAAGGCACTAGCGACTTTCATCGAGCGCCAGAATATCAAGGCCGAGACGCTGAAACTCGCGGATGTCGAGAAGGTGCCGGATGACGCGCGGGCGGTGTTGATCATCGCTCCGAAGTATGATCTCTCGGAGCGCGAGATGAAGCTGCTGAAGGATTACTGGGATCGGAAAGGGCGGCTTTTTGTTTCGCTCGATACGACTCATCCGCTGGCGCGGTTGACGGAGTTTTTTGTCGATAACGGCATCCGTCCGCAGGATGATCGGGTGCTGCGGCTCGTGACGCTCGCGGGGGCCACGGGAATCCTTCGCGAAGTGTCGGCGGTGATCAAGCCAGGGCATCCCGTCACCAAACGACTCGCGGGCGTGGATATGCAATTCATGGGGCAGACGCAGTCGATCTATCTCGATACCCAGCGGGCGCGGCCGCTCGGGATCAATCTGACTTCCTTGATTGAAGCCGGGCCGGGTTATCATGGCGAAATGGACAATGCGGGGGGCGAAGGAGCGCCGGTTTATTTCGACACGAAGAAAGATCACGGCCCGCCGCTTGCGCTCGCGGTCAGCGTGGAAAAAGGCGCGCTTTCCGATAAACGCGTGAGCGTCGATACGTCGCGCATGGTGGTGGTCGGCAACGGCGATTTCCTCCGCGACACCGCGCTGACGGAGAGCGGGCTCGATTTTACGCTGGCGGGAATCAACTGGCTGCTGAATCGCGAAGAACTCATCGCCGTGGCCCCGAAAGAGCGGAAGGCTTTCACGCTGAATCTCAGCGATGAAATGATGGCGCAAATCCTCCTCGCGGTCGTCTTCGGAATCCCTGGGCTCGTGGCCGTGTGCGGGTTCTTTGCCTGGTGGCAGCGGCGTAACTAGGCTGCAGCCGAAAACAATCTGATCATGAAATCTCGCAGCACTCTCCTCCTCATCGCGGTGGCCGGAATCGTTTTTGGCCTGATGAAATTCTACGACTCGAAGTTCGCCAACACGCGGGATGCGGCGCGGGATGCGAAGAAGGTTTTGAGCTTTGACCGCGACAAGGTGAACGCGATCACGATCAAAAATGCGGAGGGGGTGATCGAGATGCGCAAGGGGGACAACGATGTTTGGATGATGGAAAAGCCGGTGAAGGATCGGGCGGGTTCGTTTGCAATCAGCGGACTTTTTACGGCGGCGGAGAATGTGGATTTCGACGCGGTGATCGGCGACGACAAGCCGGTGGAGAAGGATCAACTCAAGGAATATGGCCTGTCGTCTTCGGAGACGACGGTGACTTTTGGCGGGCAGGGAAAGCCGGTGGAACTACTCTTTGGCAAGGAGGCGGCGGTGGAGGGAAAGATGTATGTGAAGCTCGCGGACGAGAAAAAGGTGTTC
>JANLQB010000322.1:0-8447 GCA_031367565.1 Verrucomicrobiota bacterium | reverse complement strand
ACTTCTCCGCCGAGCGCATGGCGCGTGAAGTCGAGGCGCTCTACACGCGCTATCTCCCGTGAAAATCCTGACGCTCTGCTACGAATACCCGCCGCTCGGCGGCGGCGCAGGCCGCGTGGCAAAGAGCATCGCGGAAGGCCTCGCGGCGCGCGGGCACGAGGTGCGTTTTCAGACCGGAGGCATGCCGCATTTGCCGAAGTACGAGCGCATCGGCGGCGTGGACGTGTATCGCACGAATTCCTTCCGCCAGCGCGAGGAGGCATGCAGCGTTTTTGAAATGGGGCTTTTTGTCCTCACGAGTTTTCTGCCGACACTGCGCCATCTGCGGACCTGGAAACCCGACGTGATGCACGTCCACCTCGCCGTCCCGACCGGTGCCCTCGCCTTCGCCGCGCACTGTTGCACCGGAGTGCCCTACGTCATCACCGCCCATCTCGGCGATGTGCCCGGCGCGCTGCCAGAGCAGACGGATCACCTCTTCCGCCGCCTCGGCCCGTTCATCCGCCCGATCTGGAAAAACGCCGCGCGCATCAGCGCCGTCAGCGAATTCGTCCGCCAGCTCGCGCAGCGCGCCTACGGACGCGAGATCACGACGATCTTTAACGCGGTCGATTTACAAAACGTCCCGACCCGCCCAATCCGCGTCGGCCAGCCGCTCCACTTCATCAGCGTGGGCCGTTTCAATCCGCAGAAAAATTTCGTCTTCCTCATCGAAACACTCGCGACCGTCGCCGACCTCGACTGGCGGCTCACGATCGTCGGCGACGGCGCGGAGATGGAAGCCGTGCGCGCCGCCGTCGCACGCCACCGTTTGGAAAAACGCGTATCCCTTCCCGGCTGGCGCGATGCCGCGGAGGTCGAAACACTGCTCGCAGATGCCGAGGTCTTCCTCATGCCATCCACCGTCGAAGGTCTCTCCGTCGCCGCCATTGAAGCGCTGAAACATGGCCTGGCCTTGATCGGCAGCGACATCGGTGGCTTGCAGGATATCATCGACGACGGCGTGAACGGGCTGCGTTTCCCCGTCGGCGATTCCGCAAAGTTTGCCGCAAGTCTGCGCGCGTTGCTGGGCGATCCCGCGACCGTTTTGCGCATGAAAAACGCGAGCCGCGTGAAGGTGCGGCAATTCGACCGGGAGCAGATCGCGGCGGATTACGAGCGGCTTCTGCGGGCAGGCCGCGGCGGGGCTTGATTTACCCGAGCATCCCTTTCACCACCTGCCCATGCACGTCGGTGAGCCGGAATTGCCGGCCCTGATAGCGATACGTGAGCGCTTCGTGATTGATGCCGCAGAGGTGCATGATCGTCGCCTGCATGTCGTGGATGTGGACGGGATCGCGCACGATGTTCCAAGCGAAATCGTCCGTCTCGCCAAACGTGCTGCCCGGTTTCACGCCGCCGCCCGCGAGCCACATGCTGTACGCGCGCCCGAAATGATCGCGTCCGGCGGGCTTCGCAGGATCGCCCTGGCCAAAGGGCGTGCGTCCGAATTCCCCGCCCCAGACGACGAGCGTGTCTTCGAGCAGACCGCGTTGTTTTAGATCGGCGACGAGCGCGGCGGACGGCTGGTCGGTGTCGCGGCATTGCTCGGCGAGCTGCGTGAATAGATTGCCGTGCTGATCCCAGCCACTGTGCATGAGCTGCACGAAACGCACGCCGCGTTCGAGCAGTCGCCGCGCGATGAGGCAGTTGTTTGCGAAGGTGCCTTTCGTCAGCGCATCGGGGCCGTAAAGATCGATCGTGTGTTTCGGTTCGGTAGAAAAATCAAGCAGGTCCGGCACGCTCGCCTGCATCTTGAACGCCATCTCGTACTGCGCGATCCGCGTGTCGATTTCCGGGTCGCCGTAGTCGGCGAGATGCGCGGCGTTCATCGCCTGAATGTCATCGAGCAAAACGCGGCGCTGTTCGCGGCTCATGCCCGGCGGGTTTTGCAGGTAGGGCACGGGATCGCCGGCGTTGCGAAAGCGCACGCCTTGAAAACGGCTCGGGAGAAAACCGCTGCCCCAGTAGTAATCGTAGAAAAGCTGACCGCACGTGCGGCCCTTGTCCGAGGAAGTCATCACCACAAACGCGGGCAGATCGTCCGCCGCGCAGCCGAGCCCGTAAGAGAGCCACGCGCCCATGCTCGGGCGTCCGGGCACTTGCGCGCCGGTCATGAAAAACGTGACGCCCGGCGCGTGGTTCACCGCCTCCGTGTTCATCGAGCGCACCACGCAAATGTCGTCCGCGATCGAGCCGATGTGCGGCAGCATTTCACTCAGCTCGATGCCGCTCTGGCCGTACGCGCGATACGGTTTGATCGCAGGCGTGATCGGCCACTTTTTGTTCCCGGCGGTCATCGTCGAGAGGCGCGTCGCCCCGCGCACGCTCTCGGGAATTTCCTGACCGCCCATCTTTTCCATCACCGGCTTCCGGTCGAAAAGATCGACGTGAGACGGCCCGCCGCCTTGCCACAGACAGACGACGCGCTTCGCCTTCGGCGCAAAATGCGGGAGCTGCGGCAGACCAGGCTGCGAGGCGCTGGCCGGGAAACGCGCGAGCAGCGAAGCGAGCGCAAGGCCGCCAATGCCGTGCGCGGCGCTGCCAAAAAGCTGACGGCGCGTGACGCGTTGTTCGTGGAGCAGGAGATCGTTGAGCATGGGCGTGGTCTAAATAAAACGCGGGCAGCCAATGGGCGCGTAAAGGAGCGGCGCGTTCCCAGCCGCTGAACCAAAACTCTGCGCGAAGCGCCACTCTCTCCGGGCGCGTGAGGGCGGAAGATGTTTCATTCGCGGGTGAGCGCTTCGTCGAGATTGAAAATCGCGAGGCAGACGGCGGTGAGCGCGGCGTGATCGGCGGCGGGGAGATTTTCGCCGCGCGGCGCGGCACCGACCGCCACGACTTCGGCCGCGGCTTTTCCGTCGGCGGAATAAATCGCGAGTTGTCGCTCATACGCGCGTCGGAGCGCGGTGAGGTCGGTAGGCGTCGGAGCACGGCCGAGCACGTGGCGGAAGGCGAAGGTGAGTCGTGCCTCCACCTCCGGCGCGGCTTCCATGCTGTGCGCGGCGAGCACGCGCGCGGCCTCGGCCCAGGTCGGATCGTTCAAAGTCGTGAGGGCGTGCAGTGGCGTGGACGTGATCGACGCGCGCACTTTGCACGTCTGCCGATTCGCCGAGTCGAACATATTCGCCGGCCCGATCGTGCGCCGCCAAAAGGTGTAGAGACTGCGCCGGTAAAGATCCGAGCCCGACGACGCGGGATACGTGAAATCGCGCTCCTTCGTGATCGCGAGCGTCTCCCAGATTTGATCCGGCTGATACGGATACACCGGCTTTCCGCCGATGCGCGAATCGAGCAGCCCACTCGCCGCGAGCGCGACATCGCGGAGGATCATCGCCGGAGCGCGGAAGCGTGCGCCGCGGGCGAGCAGACGGTTTTCAGAATCGCGCGCCAGCAATTCGCGCGACACGCGGCTGCTCTGCCGATACGTCGCGCTCGTCACGATGAGCCGGTGCATGTGCTTCATGCTCCAGCCGCCCTCGCGGAACTCCACCGCGAGCCAGTCGAGCAATTCCCCATGCACCGGATTTTCGCTCTGCACGCCGAAGTCCTCGACCGTTTTCACCAGGCCAGTCCCGAAGAAAGTCTGCCACATCCGGTTCACCTGCACGCGCGCCGTCAGCGGATGCTCCGGCGTGAAAAGCCAGCGCGCAAAATCCAGCCGCGTCGCCGGCGAATCCTTGGCCAGTGCGGGCAGGAAGGCCGGCGTCGCGCCCTGCACATCGGCGGTCGGCGAGAGATAATTTCCGCGATCGAGCAGCTTCGTCTGCCGCAGTTTTGCATCGGACATCACCATAACGCGCGGCACCGTGCCCTTGAAATCCGCGAGCGTTTTGTCCGCCGCTTCCTTCGTCTTTTGCGAAGCGAGCAACGCGGCGGGCGGATTCGTTTTCAGAAAATGCGCGCGCAATTTCCCCGCCTCATCCTGCGACCGCCCCGGCGCTTCCTTTTTCAAAATCGCCGTGATTTCCGCCGGCAACGCCGCGCGTCCGACGGGATCGGCGGCGTTGGTCGCCGCGATGCGGAACCGCCCCAACTGATGCTGCTTGTTGGCGGATTGAAATTCAAAAGTGAGCCTCAGCGGTGTCGTTTCGATGTTTTGGAGCGCCGTCGCGGACTGCACCACGAGCGCATGCGGATGCATCGTGTCGGGATGAATCGCCCAGGCCGTCTCCGGCTTGTCGTCGATCGCGCCAGCGGGGGGAAATCCTTCCTGCGCGTAATCTGCCGACGCCGCGCTGAACGCGATCTCCTTGCCGCCAACGCTCGCACGCAGACGCGTGAGCACTGCGTTCCCGCTGTCGCTGCGGCCTGCGCCTTTCGATGGCAGGCGGTCGTCGGGAATTGTCTCGATGCGCAGCCCGGTGAGATTCGCGACCGTTCCCGGCAGCTCGATCGTGTAGTTCGTTTTGTCCGGGCGCGGTCCGGTGGCGAAGATGGAAAGATCATCCTGCACCGTCAGCGTCACGCCGTCTCCAGCGGTCGCGGAGAGCGGGCGCAGATTCGTCCACACGATCGCGGCATCGACCGTCATCGCCTTGTCCCACGCGGCCAATGCCGCGGTCGTCTCTGCCGACTCGGCGATCTGCCTCTCCGCCTGCGCTGCCGCCGCCGCGTCATTCTCCCGCGCTTTCATCTTCGCCATCTCATCCGCCGTGCCCGCATGAATCCACGGATCGGCCACGCGATACTGTCCGCCGCCCGACGGCACGCCGCTCTCCGGCACGTTGTTAAAAAGCGCGAGCACCGAGTAGTAGTCGCGCTGCGTGATCGGGTCGTATTTGTGATCGTGGCACTGCGCGCACGCCATCGTCAGGCCCATCCACGTCGTCGCCGTCGTATCCACGCGATCGAAAAGATTGTTCCAACGCTGCTCCTCCGGGATCGCGCCGCCTTCGCCGTTGAGCAGGTGGTTGCGATTGAAAGCAGTCGCGATGAGCTGATCGGTCGTCGGGTTCGGCAGGAGATCGCCGGCCAGTTGCTCGATCGAAAAACGGTCGAACGGCATGTCGGAATTCAGCGAGCGCACCACCCAATCGCGCCACACCCACTGGAACGTATCGCCGTCCTGCTGAAAGCCATTGCTGTCCGCAAACCGCGCCGCATCCAGCCACGGCAGCGCCATCCGCTCGCCGTAGTGCGGGGAGGCGAGCAGCCGGTCGGCGAGCTTGCCGAGCGCAGATTGCGGATCGCGGATCGAGTCTGCGACGAACGCGTCCACTTCCGCCGGCGTCGGCGGGAGACCGATCAGGTCGAGCGTCATCCGGCGCACGATCGTCTCCGGCGCGGCGGGCGGCGATGGCTTCAGGCCCGCGCTCACCATTTTTTTCAAAACGAAAGCGTCGATCGGATTCGCGCTCCAATCCTCCGCGCGCACGCCCTCCGGCCAATCCGCAATCGCAGGCACCGCCGCCCGCACCGGCGCGGCGAAAGCCCAGTGCTGCTGATACTCCGCGCCTTCCGCGATCCAGCGTTTCAACTTCTCCTTCTGCTCCGCCGTCAGCACGCGGTTGGACTTCGGCGGCGGCATCTGCTCCTCCTTATCGGCGGAAAAAATGTGCGCGATCAGCGAGCTTTTCTCCGGCGCGCCCGGCACGATCGCGATCTCCTCCGACTCCGCAGGCTTCAGCGCATCCGCCCGCACATCCAGCCGCAGACCGGCCTTGCGTTTATTCGGGTCCTGCCCATGGCAATAAAAACAGTTCTCCGAAAGGATCGGCCGGATGTCGTGATTGAACGACAGCTTTTCCCCCGCGCGCAAGGCGGGCGGCAGCGAAAGCGCGAGCAGGAGGAGTTGGCGTTTCATCTCAAGGGAGGCTTCGGGATTATACCCCAGAGAGGAGAGGCTATTATGGAAAAATCGAGCCCGGACTTTTGCTTGCGGCCGCCGCGCCTGCTCTTCACAAAAGTGGCAGGGAAAACTTATGCAGGGAACTACCGCACCGGATTACGTCACGATCGGCTTCGAGAAAATCGACAGCGATCTTAAATTCCTCATCGAATGCCTCGCTGAGGTGCTTACCGACCTCGGCCTCGCCGACTTCGCGCAGCATCTCCCGTGGAGTGGCAAGGTTTTCGACGCCGATCACATCGACGAACTGCCGCCGCAGCTTGGCCTCGTCTATTCCATCGCGTTTCAACTCCTCAACATGGTCGAGGAAAACACCGCCGCCGCGATGCGCGATCTGCGCGAAGCGAGCGAAGGTCTCACCGCCGAGCGCGGGCTCTGGGGCGCGCAACTTGCCACTTTGAAAGCGGCGGGCATCCGCGCGGAGGAAATCGCCGCCGGCTTCGGCTCCGTGCGCGTGGAGCCGGTGCTCACCGCGCATCCGACGGAGGCGAAACGCCTCGCCGTGCTCGATCAACACCGCGCGCTTTTCGCGCTCATCGACGCGCGCGAGCACGGCCAGCAGACACCCAGCGAGCAAGCGCGCCTTCGCGAAAAAACGAAAGCCGCGCTCGAACGCCTCTGGCGCACCGGCGAAATCCTTCTGGAGAAACCGACGCTCGCGGATGAACGCCGAAATGTTTTCCACTATCTGCGCGATGTCTTCCCGACCGTGCTGCCCGAACTGGATTCGCGACTGCGTTACGCGTGGACCGATGCCGGTTTCGATCCTGCGCTGCTGAATGGCAAACTCCCGCAAGTCCGCTTCGGCACTTGGGTCGGCGGCGATCGCGACGGGCATCCGGGCGTCACCGCGGAAATCACCGCCGAGACGCTGGAACGGCTGCGGGCCAATGCGCTCGTCGTCCTCCACCGGCAACTCACCGCGCTCGCGGGAAAAGTCAGCCTTTCCTCGTGGATGCAGCCGCCGCCCGCTGCGCTCGTCGCGCGCCGCACGCAGCTCGCGGAAGAGCTGGGCGAAACCGGACGCTCCATCCTTTCGCTGAACACCGCCGAACCGTGGCGGCAATTCGTCGAACTGCTCGTCACGCGTCTGCCGATCGAGATCGCGCCGCACGCGCTCGCGCAGATTCGCGAAGGCGGCGGACGCTACCAGCACGCCGCGGAACTGGCCGCCGATCTGCAAATCCTCGAAGACTCGCTCACCGCCGTCGGAGCCGCGCGCCTCGCCGCCAGCGATGTGCGCCCCGTCGTCCGCGCGCTGGAAGTTTTCGGCTTCCACCTCGCCATCCTCGACATCCGCCAAAACTCCGCGTTTCACGCCAAGGCGCTTTCGCAACTCATGGTCGCCGCAGGTATCGACGGCAGCCAGTGGGAAGACTGGAGCGAAGTCGAGCGGCTGCGTTTTCTCGACAAGGAACTGAAATCACCACGCCCCTTTCTCCACGGCAGCGTCTCCGCCGGACCCGAAGCCGACGCCGTGCTCGGCTGCTTCCACGTGCTCGCCGCCCACATCCAGCGCTGCGGCGCAGACGGCATCGGCGCGCTCATCGTGAGCATGACGCGCCGCCTCTCCGACCTCCTGGTCGTGTACGTCCTCGCCCGCGAAGCCGGCCTCACGCGGATGCTCCCCGATGGGCTCGTGTGCATGCTTCCCGTCGTCCCGCTTTTCGAGACGCTCGACGATTTGGAAGCCGGTCCCGCGATCTTGCAGAGCTTCCTGGAGCAGGCGATGACGCGGCGTTCGCTGGAGTTTTTGTCGTGGAATTGGGGACGCGAAAAGCTGCCGATCGTCCAGCAAGTCATGGTCGGCTACAGCGACAGCAACAAGGATTCCGGCATCTTCGCCAGCCAGTGGGGCCTGCAAAAAGCGCAGTCGCGTCTCGCGAAATTGGGCCGCGACACTGGCGTGCGCATCCGCTTTTTCCACGGACGCGGCGGCACCGTGAGCCGCGGTGCCGGCCCGACGCATCGCTTTCTCGAAGCCCTCCCGATCGGTTCGCTCTGCGGCGACATCCGCCTCACCGAACAGGGCGAAACGATCGCCCAAAAATTTGGCAATCTCCCGACCGCGACTTTCAATCTCGAACTGCTCGTCGCCGGAGTCACCGCCACCACGCTCCGCCACGACCGCGCCGAACCCGCCCTGCCCGCGCTCGCCCCAGTCATGGAAAAGCTGCTGAAGCACAGCCAGCAAGGCTATCGTCGGCTCCTCGACACCGAAGACTTCCTCACCTTCTATCGCCAGGCCACGCCGATCGACGCGCTCGAGCACAGCCGCATCGGCTCGCGCCCCTCGCGCCGCACCGGCAAGCCGAGCCTCGCCGACCTGCGCGCGATTCCGTGGGTGTTCAGTTGGAGCCAGGCGCGGTTTTACGTCCCCGGCTGGTTCGGCGCGGGCTCCGGCCTCGCCGCGCTGGATGAATCCGAAATCGCCGAAATCCGCGCGCACATCCGCACGTGGCCTTTCCTGCACTACGTGCTCACGAACATCGAATCGAGCATCGCCAGCACCGACCTCGACCTCATGCGCGCCTACGCCGACCTCGTCGAAGACGAC
>JANLQB010000275.1:0-1986 GCA_031367565.1 Verrucomicrobiota bacterium | reverse complement strand
TCCGGTCCGTCCGTCGGTGGAAATGACGATGAGATCCACCACCAATTCACGCGCCGTGTTTGCGATTTCATCATACGCCACCCCCACGCGAATATGCTGGGAAGCTTTGATGGACGCGGGGATTTCCTGCAAGGCGAGCCTCTCGAGTTCCACCCGCGCGCGTTCCCGAAAATCCGGGGCGGAAATCGGCGGAACCATGAGCACATCAGGGAAAGCGTTAATCTCGGGAGTCGGCTCCAGCACATGCAGCAGGCACATTTCCGCTCCAAAACACAGCGCCCAATCACGGGCGAAGCGCAGCGCCTGCCGCGAAGATTCCGAAAAATCCACCGGCACGAGAATCCGCTTCACCTGCGAATGCCGCATCGGATCGTCCGCATCACCCGCGTCCGAACGCGGTGCCGTTTCACGGTCGCCGATGGTCCCCGTATGCGCCGCAGCCTCGTGCCCGGCCAGAGCACCGACCACGGCTCCGGCTGGTCCCGCGATCGCGGCACCGATCGCCGCGCCGATGATGGTCTCTGCGATCTTTTGTTTGGAATCCGTTGTTTTCATAGGGCGTCTTAGTTTCGTCTCTCGTCTGAACTAGCAGACTCTATTTAACGGAAGTTCGATAGACGACAGTTGCAAATTCATCGCCAGATATAGCGATCGTTGCCCACCCCCTTCGCCGCGTCTCTCCTCCGGCAAAACACGCGGGCACTTTGCCGATTGATTCATCAGCTCCGAAAATCAAAATCTTCCGCCGTGCAATCCACGAACCATTCCCCCGCCCTTTCGCTCTTCGTCTGCGCCGCCGCACTTGCGGTTTCCACATCGCTGCACGCCGCCACGCTCACGCTCGACTGGAATTTGGTGACGTGGGCTCCGGGCCAGTTGTCGCAGAGCTTTGACATCGACCCGTCGAATCCCGGCAACGACATCACGATCACCGTCAGCGGGAATACCAACCGCATTTCCAGCCCGATTATCGCCGACACGAGGATCACCGGCGGGGTTTCAGCATCTCGCTCGGAAACGTGACCTACTCAAACCCGCCCGTGCCTGAACCTTCATCGGTGATGCTGGGGTTATCCGCTGCCACGCTCGCCAACCTGGCGCGCAGGCAGGAAAAAGCGGGACGTTGAATTTCTACGGGGGCGTGGCCGCTTGGAGGCGGATCTGCATTTCGAGGCCGTGCGGGTCGCGGTTGCGCGCCGTCACCGTGCCGCGGCAGGAGTCGATGCACGTTTTCACGATCGCGAGGCCGAGGCCGGTGCCGCCGGTGTCGCGCGTGCGGGAGCTGTCCACGCGGTAAAAGGCGTCGAAGATTTTCGGGATCTCGTCCTCGGGCACGCCAGGGCCGTGGTCGGCGATCGAGATTGTCACTTCATCGCCTTCGCGGGTCGCCCGGAGTTCGACGGGCTGGCTCGTCCCGGCGTGGCGGATGGAATTGCGGAGCAGATTTGCGATGGCGCGGATGAGGAGATCGGGCTCGGCGGAAACGTAAAGGTCATCGGCCACCTGCGCCGTGATTTCCGCGCCTTCGGTTTCCTCGCGGCGAATGGCTTCGTCGGTGGCATCCCGCACGCGGACGGCGCGAAGCTGGGCACTCGACGTTCCGAAGGACGCTTTGGAAAACGAGAGCAGTTCGCCGACGAGTCCGGCGATTTGCTCCGCCTTTTCCGAAGCCGTGCGGATGTAGCTGGCGTCGGCTTCGGTGGCGCGTTGCTCGAGGATGCCGAGGGACATTTGGAGGCGCGCGAGCGGCGAGCAGAGTTCGTGGGCGATGTCGCCTAGGAAACGCTTTTGACCATGAATGAGGCCGTCGATCCGCGCGGCCATTTGGTCGATGGATTCGCCGAGCGCGCCGAGTTCATCGTGACGGCGGATGTCGAGCCGCACGTCGAAACGGCCGTCCGCGATTTGGCGCGTCGCGTTTTTCATCCGGCCGATCGTGCGCGTGATGCCGCGGACGAGCGGCAGCCAGAAGAGCAGCGAAAACAC
>JANLQB010000007.1:0-1955 GCA_031367565.1 Verrucomicrobiota bacterium | reverse complement strand
GCGGAGGCGTTCGGCCTCGCGGCGTTTGCGAATGTAGAGCAGGCGCGCGAAGAACGCCCAGCAGAGCAGCGCGGCGGCACCGATGCCGGCGGGGATGATGATGGCGCGGTTCTCGTGCCACGGCAGCGCGATGTGGAACGTGGCGAGCGTGGGCTTTGAGTAATTCAGGTCGCGATCAATGAATTGCACGGCCAGCGTCCACGCGCCGCGTTTCGCGAAGGTCTGCTCGAGCTGCGTCGCGGTGCCGGGCGTGCTCCAGTTTGCGGCGAGTGCGGCGTCGTCGCGCGCACCCTGGAAAAGCTGCCAGCGATACTGGCGCTTCTCGATGGCGGTGTAGAAATCCACGACATCGAATTTGAAGGTGACCCGCCGGTTGGTATTGATGGTCGGCAATGCGGCCACGGCGGTGTAATCGCGATCCGTCTGCGCGGTGAGCACGGGCGAACGCGGCGTGTGCTTCGAGGGGCGGTAGCGCGCCAGCCCTTTCGTCCAGCCGCCCATCCACACCGTCCCATCCGCGGCCCGATGCACCCGGTTGATCGTGTCCTCGGGCAGGCCGTCGCGCATGTCGAGTTTGCTCCAAGCCGTGCCGTCGGTATGGAAGACGCCCTCGGCGGTGGCCAGCCAGATGCCGCCCTCCGCGTCGTGCTCAGCATGAAAGATCCGAATGTTGTGAAGGCGCGGCAGGTCGGCAGGCCAGGGGACGAATTGTTTTCCATCAAAGCGCCGCGCGCCCTGCATGGTGGCCGCGAGCAGCGAGCCGTCCGCGAGGGCCCGCAATCCACGCACGGTGAACGGCGGTCCGACGGGCAGCCCGTTCGCATCTGTGAATTCCGTCCAAGTGCCAGCGCCACCCTGCGTGGTGGCCGGTTCGTAACGCCAGATGGAACCCTTTTGGTCTTTTTGCGTCGCAAACCACATCACGCCGTCGCGCCCCGGCTCGGCGAAGTGAACCTCCCCGATCCCCTTGCCCGAATCATCGGGCCGCCCATGAACGAAGGCTCCCGCGTCGAGGCCCATCCAAAGCTCACCGGTGGTCGAACGCGCCAGCGCCCAGGCCGGTCCGGATCCCAACACCAGTTCAAAACGGATGCGCTCGCCCGTCGTCGCAGCCGGATTGAACCGTGCGACGAGCCGCCCGGCCTCCGAATCCGAAATCAGCAGCGCTCCGTCGCGATCGAGGTAAAGCGCGGCCGGTCTCGCGCCCGGCAGGCCATCGTCCCGCGTCAGCTTCACGAGCCTCTTGCCATCAAACCGCGAAAGTTTCGCGGGATCTGCGCCGACCTGGAACCAGACGTTGTCATCCGACGTCGAGACGATGTTCATAATGGCTCCGGGGTCCAAGCCCTCCGATTCTCCAAGGATCGTGACCGACCGGTAATCGTAGTGCGAAACGCCAAAAGTCGTCGTCCCCCAGAGACCGCCCTGCGGATCGAGATGAAGACCGAAGACGGCTTCCCCGGCCAATCCGTCGGCGCGACTGAAGTTGACGAAGGACTTGCCATCGTAACGGGACAGACCGGCGTTTATAGGCTGGTTCAGCGAACCGCTGGCGAACCACATTGCGCCGTCGGCGTTCTGAGCAATCGCTCGAATGGTATTGCTGGTTAAGCCGTCGGCCGTCGTGAAGGTGGTGAAGGCGGGTGCTGCATCGTCGTTGGGCGACGCCTCGCCGGCGGTAGTCCGGCGGTTCAGCCGCGAGACGCCCCCGGAATCGGTCCCGAACCACATTGCTCCATCTGCGGCTTCGAAGATGGCCGCCACGCGCCCTTTGGCCAGTCCGTCGGCGGACGTGAAAGCCTTGGAAACCTGCACGGCTCCAGCAGGCAACAGCGACGCCCCTTTCGCCGTGCCGATCCAGAGCCCGCCGTCGGAAGCGGAGCGGAGTGAAAGCACAGGCTCGGTGAAAAGCGGAACATCGCGTTCGCCCACGATGGGTTCATCGAAGTTCCACC
>JANLQB010000114.1:0-4968 GCA_031367565.1 Verrucomicrobiota bacterium | reverse complement strand
CAAGTCCACGGCGCGACGGTTTGAGAAATCAGGGTTTGAGCCGGGGCAAATGTTCCGCCTCCGGTGTTTTGACACCATGAAATCGTATTCCCGAAGAACGAGACGTAGATCACATCTGGCTTTCCATCGTTATCCAGGTCGGCGATCTCCAATCCGGTGGGATACTGGGCAGACGGCACCAGCACCTGCTGGGCGCCATACGTTCCATTCGCATTGCGTTTATACCAGGCAACTTTCCCGTCATTAAAGGACCCTGACACTACATCGACCAATCCATCGTTATCCAAATCTCCGGCACTAACAGAGAACGCACCATCCGCCACCGTGGTGATCATTTGCGAAGCACCGAATGTTCCGTCGTGGTTGTTGTGAAACCAAGCTATCTTGTCATCAGCAAACGATGCCACGACAACGTCTTTGAACCCATCATTGTCCAAATCCTTCACTACCATACCTGAAGCGAGATACTGCGTGGCGCTGAGGACAGTCTGACTGGGATAGACGGCACTGCTAAGAATGGGCACACCAGGACTCGGTGGTGGAGGCATGGCTGCGGGGGGCATCCCTGGAGACGGATCGGAACCGCCACCGTTCGGCGGAGGTGGAGGCGCAGGTGATCCGACGAGTTGCGTTTGGACACGCATGAATGCCTTCTGCCATGAATTCAAAAGGAGCAGTTCGACCCTCACAGAACCATCCCCCAAGTCTCTGGCATTCTCGTAATAATCAATATTTTTAACTGCCGGAACCCAAGTCTGCATATCCTGCGAGACTTGATAGTTATAGAATACGTCGCTCGCCTGTTTTGGTCGAAGGTGACTGAAGATCCTGGAGTTTCCGATACTTTGAAGCCGGGGTAAACCGAGCGTTCCGCCGTTCGTTCCCTGGTTCAGGAAAAAAGCATAGCTCAAAAGATTCATCTGCCCATTGCTCAGGCTACGCTCGAGCGGTCCGCCCGCCGTCGGATGCACGACCTGAAAGTCCGCGTAGGTAACAAATGGAATGACCTTTACCTGAAAAGTCGCGGCAACCGCCTTTCCCAAGGTGTCGGTTGCCTTCACCGTCAACTGCGCCGCGCCGGTAACTCCGGGCAGATAGGTAATCAAAAGCCGCCCGGTAGCCGCTTCGATCCCCACAAATCCGAACAGGCCGGCATTCGTGTTTTCCACCAAAGTGTAACTCAACTGGCTGGAGGCATCCTCCGCATCTTGAAAAGCCGGGTAAAGCGGGATCATGGCCTGCGCCGCATTATCAAACACCACCACATCGGCAATTCCGGTGGTCGTTGGCTGCTGATTCAGTGCGGCAGTGACGAGTTTGGATGTCACGTTCGCCGCAGGCGTGAGAGTAAGCGCCGCGCCATTGGCTGCATCCACCGCACTGCTTCCACCGGACCCACTTCCGATATGAGTGACACGGAATCCATTGGGACTGGCCGCAGACGCATCCAAATTCAATTTCCCAACGATGAAGTAGTTCCGAATCACGCCCGTTGCGACTTGTATGTCCGCAGGCTCAGCCGTCGTGAGGTCGATGCTCATGCCTCCATCGGCGGCGAGATCCGGGCTATAGAGCGCAGTCACGAATTTATCCGTCCCGGGTTCAAATGCACCGCTCGCGTTGGAGTCGAGATAAACCTCGATCGACGCCAGCAGTTTACCCGCCTCAACCGTGCTCAGCCCCGTCCCGGACCCCTGCTCCAGACGCACGCCAAAGCTAGACAGGAGAGCCGTGGCTGGGCCACCAAGGGTCGGGTTTGCCACCCTCAGCAGGAGAATCTCACGGCGTTGACCATCGAGGATGGGCGTCGGCGCGACATCCGTCGCCGTCACCACAAAAGAGGATGAGACCGCGTATGCAGCACTGGCCATCAGCATCAATCCTGCGTGGATTAAAGGATGCTGGCCAAACGCCTTAAACACGACCCGTCGAATCCCCTTAATTTGTCGACTCCGATTTACACGCGATTCCAGTCGAGTGTTCAAAAGCTCTATTTGGCGGTCGATGGAACGCTTGCGAGATGAAAAGGGCATAAGTCGCTGTAAACGATTGATTCGTATCAGTTGAGGGTGCCTTCATAAGCAGGGGGGATTGCTCGGAGAAGTTTGAAGGGCGCCGGAAAATGGCGCGGCATTCCTAAGCACGCAAGGAATTTCCAGAGAAAAGCTGGATCGTTACATCAAGGCCATCTGGATGTAACTTTTTTAGAAAAAAAAGCGCCTCCCGGCCGCGCATCCCTCGACTGAGGGAATGGTGGGCAGGACTGGATTCGAACCAGTGAAGGCGTAAGCCAGCGGATTTACAGTCCGCCACGAATACAGAGGAAACACAGGAAATTAAGAGCTTGCATGACGCCTGCATGACGGATATTGATACCGGAAGAAAGACGAAACAGCATGAAACGCAAAACCGCCGACACCTTCCCACTGATCATCTCGAAAGGCCATGCGTCAGTGAAAATCTATAAGGGGACGAACCGCGGGAAGGACATCTTCACCCTCAGTTATGTGACCGCCAGCGGGCGGCAGCGGGAGAACTTCATGGACTTGGAGGAAGCCCGGCGGGAGGCCAACACGCGCGCGGCCTTGCTCGCCCAAGGCGACCTTGAGGCGCTCAAACTCACCGGACGCGAGCGGCAGATTTTCGTCGCAGCCGCCGAGGCGCTCTCGCCGACCGGAGTCAGCCTCGACATTGCCGCGCGGGAATTCGCCAAAGCATTCGAGATTCTCGGACACGACGGGATCATCGAGGCCGCGCGATTCTTCAAGCGTCACAAAGAGTCCGCACTCCCCGACATCACGACGACGGAGGCTGCGGAGCGCTTCCACGCGGCGAAGATGGCGGAGGGCATGAGTCGGAAATACCTGAAAGACATCCGGCTCATTACCCGGAAGCTCTCGACTTGCTTCCAGTGCAATTTGAAAAGCATCACCGCCGATGAACTCTCAGACTACATGGCCCGACTCAAGATGGGGGCGGTGGCGAAGAACAATCACCGCCGCGTGATCGTCGCCCTTTTCAATCACGCCAAGGCCCAGGGATGGCTCAACAAAGTGGAGACGACCGCAGCCGATGCGCTCAACGTGGTAAAGGTGAAGCGCACGCCTCCCGAGATTTTCACACCCGAGGAAATGGCCGCGCTCCTCTCCAATGCGAGCGAGCGATTTCTTCCGTATCTCGCGCTCATCGCCTTTGGTGGCGTCCGGGCCGACGAAATCACCGACGATGAGCCGAAGCCGGGACAATCCAAAGGCCAGTTGCGCTGGGAGGACATCGACTTCGACCGCAATTGCGTGATCGTCCCAGAGATGATTTCCAAGACCATCCGCCGCAAGATCGAGATGCCGGCGAACCTCCGCGCGTGGCTCGCACCTTACCGGGGACGGAAGGGATTCATCTACGAAGTTGACCCGAGCACCGACCGCGCGAACTGCTGCAAAGCCGCAGGCGTTCAGTGGAAAGCAAACGCGCACCGGCATTCGTTTGCGAGCTATCGCCTTGAGCAGACGAAAAATGCGGGTCAAGTGGCTCTCGAAATGGGGAACAGTCCGGGAGTCGTTTTACGGAGCTATGCGGACGTTGTTCATGCCGAGGACGCCGCGAGATATTGGGGCATAATTCCCGAGGAGTTGGGCAAGGTCATTTCTCTTTCTGCGGCTGCCGCCTAGGAGTTGGGTTTTGCTTTGGAAGGGTGAAAGACGCTTTCACCACCTCCAGCAAACTCTCGAAGTCGCTGAGCAGATTGTCGCGCTTCCGTTTGTCGCCCTTCATCGCGTCCGACCATCGGAACTTTCCCAGCGGCGACACGAGACGCCATGCGTCCATGAACTCAAACGGGCCAGTAGTGGAGTTATCACCCCACGGATTTTTCGTTCCGAAAAGACCTGACGGTAAGCCGTCAGTGTTTTCCGCCGCGAGAACCCCTGCGAAATTACCCACCCGGCCTGCCGACCGACCTGCATCCGCTTTGGAAAGCGATTCTTCAATCTCCAAAAACTTTTCGCTTAACAGGTATCGGCAAGCCCAGAAGCGACCGATTTTGTGCGAAGCCCGGAGCAATATCGCTACGTTCTCAAGAAGGTCTTCGATGAGAGCACCAACATCGCCGTGGTTAAGATCATCCTCGATTCTGTCATCGTCCTTCACGCGGGATCTGAGCAAACCGAAATGCTTCTCGAAGTATTCCCGCGTATAAGGTTCCTGCCGTTCGTTCATCGGCTTTACCGGGGAGCCAGAATCGCCTTTCATCCAAACGGAGCAGACGCCCGTCGCGATGGAAATCAGCACCGCTAGTTTCTTGCTCATTGGCCGCTGCCCGGTCTCCACCGCAAGGATGTAAGAGTAGGAAACCCCGACACGCTCGGCAAACTGCTGCTGAGTAAAACCGAGGGTTTTCCGAAGAACTTTCAGGCGTTCGTGGGGTATGCGATTTTTCATTTCCTCTACATGTGTGTGTATTTGTTAGCCAAGGCGAATGTTTCGCCTTGGTTGCGAAGCTCTACGGATGTAAATGTCTTTCCATGAAACTTCCAGAACTGAACGCGCAAAGGCGGAAACCGCTGACGACCGAGGAGCTTGCCGAACATCTCACCGTCACTCCGCGGACAATCCAAAACTGGCGAGATTCCGGCAAGGTGCCGTTCATCCGCATCACCGCCCGTTGCTTCCGCTACGACCTAGACCAAGTGGAACGGGCACTCGCAAAACCCTGATCGAAAAAAGAAAGCCGCTCCCGCGCTGGCAAGTTTGGGAACGGCTTTCGTGAATCGAGAACATGGAAAACTTATCCCCGCCTGACAGTTCCGGCAAGCCCGCCCCTTGCCCTGCTACCGACCGGGCGCTGACCGCCGACGATGCCCGACGTTTGGCCGCAGCGCTGACCAAGGCCGACACGGCACTGTCCGACCTAGAGCGCGTCCTTGAGGCAGCCGTGGCGCGGAGGACGGCTGCTTTAACATCTTCCCGCCG
>JANLQB010000087.1:0-7181 GCA_031367565.1 Verrucomicrobiota bacterium | reverse complement strand
AGCGCGCTTTTCGGATCAATGACCACCCGCACGCCCGCTGACTGCACCATGATGTCGCGATTCGCCGGGCCATCGACGAGGTCCATTTTATACTGAAGGCCGGAGCAGCCTCCGCCGATCACCGCTACGCGCAGCGCGCCTCCCGGGCGGCCTTGGCGGGTGAGGAGCGAGGTGAGCTTGGTGCCTGCGCCTTCGCTGATCTTCACGAGTTTTTCGTTGCCGATCCGGTATTTGATTTCTGGTGCGGGTGCGTCGGTCATATGGAGTGAGAGGTAAGTAGTAGTCAGTGGTCAAACTACTGACGACTTCCTAATTCTTACTTTCTACTCCGCTCCCGCCCCTCACGCCAGCGCGACCTCGGCGGCGTGCGCGATGTTTTGCGCGGCGATTTCCTCCAGCGCGGTGAGCGTGGCGAGGTGGGCGAAACTTTCGCGGAGCCGCTTCGCCTCGGGCATGCCGCGCGAGTAGGCCATGAGTCGCGAACGCATCGCCGCCAGCGCGTGCGGCTCGCTGCCTTCGCGCTCCACCATCCAGCGACAATGCCGGAGGATGTGCGCCCACTGTGCTTCGAGCGCGGGCGGCGGGAGCACTTCGCCGGTGTTTAGAAAGTGCCGGATTTCGCGGAAGATCCACGGCGCACTCATCGCCGCACGTCCGAGCATCACGCCGCTCACGCCGGTCGTCATCCGCCGCGCGACATCCTGCGCGCTGGCGAGGTCGCCATTCCCGATCACCGGGATTTTCACCGCCGCCGCGACCGCTGCGATCACATCCCAATCTGCCTCGCCCGTGTAGCCCTGATCCTTCGTCCGCCCATGCACCGCGAGCGCGGCGATGCCCGCGTCTTCGAGGATGCGCCCGGTCGTCGTGGCGTTGATCGTGTTCGCATCCCAGCCGATGCGGATCTTGGCCGTCACCGGGAAAGGGGCGACCGCCGTCACCACGGAGCGAGCGATTTTTTCCAAAAGCGGGCAGTTCTTGAGCAGCGCCGAGCCGCCCATTTTGCTCACCACCTTGTTCACCGGGCACCCGAAATTCAGGTCGATGAAATCCGGCTGCTTCCACTCGACGACCATCCGCGCCGCCTCGCCGAGATGCGCGGGGTCGCCGCCGAAAAGCTGCACACCGAGCGGCCGCTCTGCTTCGACGAATTCCAGATACTCCATTGTGCGCTCGTTCTTCCGAAAAATCCCCTCCGCTGAGACGAACTCCGTGACCATCACATCCGCGCCGTAGCCCTTCGCGAGCTGGCGGAAAATCGTATCCGTCACTCCCGCCATTGGCGCGAGGTAAAGCGGAAACCGGTCTTTGAAAAAAGGCAGCATCAGAGTGATGCCCACCGATGGACCGGATGCGCGCGGGATTCAAGCCGCTTGCCTCGAAAGGTTTTCGTGGCCCGTCGGTGTGTCAGCATTTCACAGGCGGGCGGGATACTTTGCACGACACATGCGTGGGAAAAAGGCGGACACGAAATTCGGGCTTGCCGCCATATACCAGCCCCGAGGAATCGACGACAGACTCCGGCTGTTCATCCGTTCTATATCAGCCATACCCAAAAATCCCCTGAAAAATCGAAACGTCGCGGCGGCATGAAGAATAATCTTGTTCAAGGTAAGCCCGATTCCCCTTTCGGCGTGTCCGTCCAGCATCAGTCCATCGGGCTGATCGAGACGGACTTTCATCACCCGGAGGCACTGTCGTTCCAGCGCTTTGATCCGTCGCTCGGCACACTGCATTCGATCCTGATCTCGTGTGAATCCCGTGCGATCCTCCTCGGCTCGGTGAAAAACCACTCCACCGCCAGCGAGCGTTTCACGGTCACGGTGTCCGTCGAGGTCTCGCTCGCGACGCCACCCGGTCTGCCGCCCGCCGCCCTTCAGACGGTGCCCGCGGTGTCCGCCATGTTTTCGCTCGGGCCGGGTCGCTCGGTGGAGATCCCGTGGAATGCCGGCATCGATCAGAAGTTCGTCGTGCTTTCCGCGCCGGCCGACCTCGCGCTTTTCACCGGTCCGGGTCGCTGGCATTTGCGCGCATCCACCGCCACGAGTCATGCCGTGATGGGTGGCGGCGGTTGCATCGAGAGTAATGTGCGGGCGAAAGCCGCGTTCGACATCATGGTGCAATATGAATTTGCGCCGATGCGGACGGTGGGCAGGAAACGGGAAGTCTTCATCGCCGCGCCTGCGATGCCCAACTTCGGCAGCGCGAGCGGACGTCAGCTTTCGTAACGGGCCGCCTCACGCTTTTTCGCGCAGATACCATTCGTAGGTATCGCGGATGCCATCGCGAAGAGCCACGCGCGGTTGCCAGCCCAGGCGGTGCAGGTGCGCGCTGTCCATCAGCTTCCGCGGCGTCCCGTCCGGTTTGGTCGCGTCGAATTCCAAGCGTCCGGCAAACCCGACCACCTCGCAGATCAGCTCCGCCAGTTCGCGAATCGTCACGTCTTCGCCGTAGCCGACGTTGATCAGCTCGGACGAATTGTAGTTTTCGATGAGGAAACGACACGCGCTCGCGAGGTCACTCACATGCAGGAATTCGCGCTTTGGCGTGCCCGTGCCCCAGACCGCGACGTGATCCGCGCCGCTCGTTTTCGCCTCGTGGATTTTCCGCAACAGCGCGGGCAGGACGTGGGAATTTTGCAGATCGAAATTGTCGCCGGGGCCGTAAAGATTCGTCGGCATCGCGGAGATGAAATTGCGCCCGTACTGCCGCGAGTAAGCCTGGCAAAGCTTGATGCCCGCGATCTTCGCGATGGCATACGGCTCGTTCGTCGGCTCCAGCGCGCCGGTCAGTAGCGAGTTTTCCGCGATCGGTTGCGGCGCGAATTTCGGGTAAATGCACGAGCTGCCGAGGAAGAGCAGCTTGCGCACATCGAAGTCGTGCGCGGCCTCGATTACGTTGTTCTGGATGCGCAGATTTTCGAGCAGGAACTCGACGGGAAAATCGTTGTTCGCCTTGATCCCGCCGACCTTTGCTGCCGCGAGCACCACGACTTTTGGCCGCGCACTTTCAAAAAATCGCCGCACCGAATCGCGGTCGCGTAAATCCGTCTCAGCCCGCGTCTGCGTCACGAGCTGGCGATAGCCGGCTTGCTGAAGTTCACGCAGGATGGCGCCGCCCGCGAGACCGCGATGACCGGCGACGAAAATTGGTTCGGAGGTTTGCACGCGCGGAAGCTAGACGCTTCCGGCCCGCGTCGGCAATCGCCTGTTCTTTCGATTTCCAAAAAGCCCGCCCGTGCGCTTACATCCGCGCCGTGTCCAAACGACTTCAAGTGCTCAAGAGCTACAAGCTCGCCATCGGCGGCAAATTTCCGCGTGGCGAAAGCGGCCGCGTCACCGCCGCGCACTCGCTCGATGGCCGCACGCAGCTCGACAATTTCTGCGTCGCCTCGCGCAAAGACTTCCGCGACGCCGCCGTCGCCGCGCGCAAGGCGCAACCCGGCTGGGCGAAAGCGAGCGCCTACCTGCGCGGCCAGATTCTTTACCGCGCCGCCGAAATCGCCGAGCAGCGCGCGGCCGAACTCACGCACGAACTCACCCGCGCCGGAGTCCGCAACGCCGCCGCCGAAGTCACGGCGGCGATCGACCGCCTCGTCCACTACGCTGGCTGGACGGATAAATTCGCGCAACTCTTCGGCAGCGTGAATCCCGTCGCGAGTTCACACTTCAATTTCACCTCACCCGAGCCCACCGGCCTCGTCGTCGTCATCTGCCCCGACGCCCCCGCGCTCCTCGGCCTCATCTCGCTCATCGCGCCCGCCATTCTTAGCGGAAACACCGTCATCGTCCTCGCATCGGAAACCGTCCCGCTCGTCGCCATCACCCTCGCCGAAATCCTCGCCACGAGCGATCTGCCCGGCGGCGTCGTGAACACGCTCACCGGCAAACGCGCCGAACTCGCGCCGCATTTCGCCAGCCACATGGATATCAACGCCGTCGTCGATGGTTCCGGCGATCCCACGGTCGCGGAAACCCTCCGTGCCGGAGCCGCCTTGAATTTGAAGCGCGTCGCCACTCGCGCGCTCGCCGCGAAAGATTGGTTCAGCGCGAAAGCGGAAGATCCCTATTGGATTCTCGACACCGTCGAAATGAAAACCGCCTGGCATCCGATCGGACTGTGATGCGCGCTCTGCTGCTCGTGCTCGACAGCGTTGGCTGTGGCCAGGCGCCGGACGCGGCGGCTTACGGAAACGAAGGCGCAAACACCCTCGGCCACGTCGGCGCGCAGACTCCGAACCTCGACGCGCTCGGCCTCGCCGCGATCATGGGCCGCGAGGGGCCGCCGCCGTGTGCGAGTTGGGGCCGGATGAACGAGCGGTCGGCGGGCAAGGACACGACGGCCGGCCATTGGGAAATCGCGGGTGTCATCACGAACAAACCGCTGAAGACGTTCGAGAAATTTCCCGAGCTGTTGATCCGCGCGATGGAGATCTTTTCCAGTGTGACCTTCATCGGAAACTACGCGCAGAGCGGCACGGCCATCCTCGACGAACTCGGTGAAGAACACGTTCGCACCGGAAATCCCATCATCTACACGTCGGCCGATTCCGTCCTTCAGATCGCCGCCCACGAAGACGTGATCCCGCTGGAAAGGCTCTACCAGATTTGTGCCGACGCGCGCATCAATGTGAACGCGCACCGAATCGGGCGGGTGATCGCGCGGCCCTTTACCGGGAAGCCCGGCGCGTGGGTCCGCACTAGCGGGCGTCGCGATTTCTCGCTCGTCCCGCCGCCGACGATCCTGAATGCGATCTCCGCGTCCGGCCTGCCCGTGCGCGGCATCGGGAAAATCAGCGACATCTTCGCCGCCAGCGGCCTCACCGACTCCACGCCCACGAAATCAAACGCCGAAGGCATGGCCACGATCACGCGTCTTTGGAGCGAAACCGAACGCGGCCTCCTCTTTGCCAACCTCGTCGATTTCGACATGCTCTTCGGCCACCGCCGCGACCCCGCCGGCTACGCCACCGCCCTCGTCGAATTCGACGCCTGGCTCCCCTCCTTCTTAAAAAAGGTCACGCCCGACGACCTCCTCATCATCACCGCCGACCACGGCAACGACCCCACCTGGACCGGCACCGACCACACCCGCGAACAAGTCCCCCTCCTCGTCCTCCACGGCCCAAACGCAGCCGCCCTCGGCACCCGCGCGACCTTCGCCGACATCGCCGCAACCCTCGCCAAATACTTCGCGCTCCCGGAGCCTTGGAAAGTCGGGAAAGCGTTCGTCTGAAACTCAGGGGGACTACGCTCGGGACGAGTATTCTCCCATCGGTTGATTCAATAGCTGAATGCGGCAACAACCAACGCGATAAGAACAGCAGCCAGAGCCAGCTTCCAGCCTAGCAACCAGAACCCGAGAGCAAACGTGGCGAACAGAAGCCATGTGGTGATGCCCTGACAAATCGTGATGTGTCTGTAGGTGCCCTCTCGACCAAGATCCTCGCGAATGAACCCTTGCTGGAACTTGCGATTCTGGCGCTCGAAACGCCCCCAAAGATGAGCTAACGCTACGAGAACAACAAAGAACGCGATTGTCATTTTGCGTTTGGATCAAAGGCTTGGTTCACAGAATACGCGAGGAAACGCCAACGCCTGGAGCGGTTATCGGGGAATTGGAATAGGCACTGCAATGGATTTCCGTTGGCTCATTTGCGTCCTGTTGTTCGTGTTGGGAGCGGTGGTCTTCTAAGGAGTCTTGATAGGACTGCTCGAACTCTGGATGAGATCGAAAAGCTGGACGAAAAGGTTGTGGCGCCCGAAGGCAAATCCAAACGACGCAGCCGTGAGTAAAGCTGTCGCGCATAGTGCGACGATGCGCCAGCGAATACCCCAAGCGCAATGATGCCAGAACCACAAAACACCTTGCTCGTCGGTCATGGCAGGAACTGCCGGGGAAGCAGATTCCGCCGGGGGTGTCAGCTCATGCTGCAACTCAGTAACCGCCTGCCCCATGAGACTGTCCAAGCGTGCCGCCGCGTGCTCGTAGGCGTTGCTGGAAAAGCCCGGCCGGGCAAGAAGGTCGGCAACCTCAAGTGCGTTGGAGTAATAGACTTCATTGAAGTTCAGGAGAGGCGTGATCGAGGCGAGGAGGTTGCGTCGCTCCTGAATGTCAGAACGAAGATCGCCGGTCTGCACTCGTGCCCTAAGTCGTCGCAGTTCAGTTGCTCGTTCCAAGTTCGTCATTTCAGTGAGCGCGAGATAACGCCCGACATCCTACTGAGCCGCAGGCGGGATGAGGGTGAGTTTCTGCGTTGGCATAGGGCAGCGAAGGGAGCGGGTTTGAGCTTCTCGGGCAAGGTAAAACTATTTCACCTCGTTTCACCTCGTTCCCAAGCTCCACCTTGGGAACGCACTTGTCCCCGAAGCTCTGCTTCGCCACGCTCGGCGGATGCGCAGCCGCTACCATGCTCGCGAGTCGGACCGCGGATCGTTGACCGCAGCCTCCGCTGCGTCCCTTCGGGCGCCCTGACGGCCGTCTGTCTCGCTCCGCTCGGCTCGTCACCGCCACCGTGGTCGAATGGCTGCCCGTATTCACCTCCACGGCGTGCTGCGACATCGTGGTGCGATCGCTGGAATACTGCCGCGAGCACAAAGGGCTGGCCATCCATGCGTGGGTCATCCTCGACAATCATCTCCACGCCATCCTCGCCGCGCCCGATCTCTCCGCCGTCCTGCGCGATCTGAAGAGCTTCACCGCCAAACAACTCGTCCAGCAGATCAAGCTCGAACGCCGCGAATGGTTGCTCAATCAGCTTCGGCATTACCGGGCTGCGCACAAACCGAACGAATATCAGCTCTGGCAGGAGGGGTCGCATCCCCAGCGCATCCTGCACGATGAGATGATGGAGCAAAGCCGAGCGGAGCGAGACAGACTGAGGGCGGAGCCTCAGCCCTCAGGGTGCCGCCGGAGAGCGGCATCAACATAGCGTATCTGCACAACAACCCGGTAAAGCGTGGGTGGGTCAGCGAGCCGGAGCATTGGCGCTACTCGTCGGCGCACGAGTGGATGCCGGGCGCGCAGCCGATGTTGCGGTGCGATCCGTGGAGGTAGCGTGCGGCGGCGAAGCAGAGCTTCGGGGAAAAGTGCGTGCCCAAGCTGGAGCTTGGGCACGAGTTGAAAACCGCGCTTGCCAGAGAAACCCGCCGGTGCTGCACTCGGCCAATGCCGCACTCAAT
>JANLQB010000055.1:0-4111 GCA_031367565.1 Verrucomicrobiota bacterium | reverse complement strand
CGCCCTTCAGCATCCCCGCCCGCGTGTCCAGCCGCAGCTCACCCTTCAGCTTCTTCGCCTCCTCGCTGTGGCACTTGAAGCATTCATTCGCGAAAACCGGACGAATCTTCGTTTCAAAAAACTCGACCTGCTCCGGCGAAGAGTTCGTCGATGCTGCCTCGTCCGCCTTCGCCCACCATCCCAAGCCAGCCACGATCGCGCACGGGATCAGCGCGGACGAATAGCCCCATATCCCATGGGCCGTGGACCGCCCGACGTGTTGCCTTTGGAATTGGTTAGTCATCGAAGTCTGAAACCTCACAAACTGGCGCGCGGTTCGTTGCTGTAAATCGCCATCTGGAATTCTCTTAGAGCGCGCTCATTTTGCCACAGCTTGGTCGATCGTCTCGCTACTTCATCGGCAGTCCCGGCTCGGGTTTGCCATTGGTCGTGAGGATTTGGAAATGATGCACGCCGGCTGCTAGCGGGTGTTCGCTGGTCCAGACGATCTTCTTGTCGGTATTCACCTCCACCATCGAGATGCCCGAACTCGCGGCGTGGCTTCCGATCACGGTGTTTCCGTTCGCGAGTCGCTGCGAACCGCACGGGTCTTTGAAAAGCCCTTTCACATCGTCGTTCGTTACCTTCCACACGATCTCGCCGCGTGGATTGAACTCGACCACTTTGTTCCCGTGCGTGAGCGAGGCGACGGTGTTGCCGTTCTCCAGCCGGATCGCGGTAAAGGGCCAGTTTTCCGCAGGGCGTCCGCCGATGTCGTCGAGATCCGTCTTGATGATGTTCACGATCTTTCCGTCCGGGCTGTATTCCTTGATGGCGAAGGCGAGCAGATGCGGGACGAGAAAGTTCCCATTCTTCAACTGCCGCGCCATCCGCGTCTGCATGTGCGCGTTTTCCGTCTCGGGCTGGAGTGGAAAATCGACGACGACTTCGCCCTGCGGATTCACCTCCATGAGGCGGGGTCGCCCGCCGAGTTCGGTGATGAGCGTGTGGCCATTGGCGAGCCGCTGCGTCGTGCCGATCTCGCTGTTTTCTTTGCTCCGCTGGTAGGAGAAGACGATTTTCTTGTCCCGGGTCACTTCTTCCACGCGATCGGAAAAGGCGAGCAGGAGATTGCCGTTTGGGAGAACAAAGCCGTCGCGCGTGCCGCCCGCGTATTCCCATGCCGCTTTGCCGTCTTCGTCGATGATCGCCGTGTGGCCGCCCATGACGAGGTAGGAGTGGCGGATGGCGGGCGGGTCGGCAGCGAGCGCGGTGGTGGCGAGGACGAGGAGGGCGGAGATGGATTTGAAAATCATGTTTGGGGTGTCGGGTTTGTCGGAGCGGGATTAGACGAGAATGTCATGCACCACGTTTCCGCTCACGTCGGTGAGGCGGATGTCGCGGCCGCTGAAGCGATAGGTGAGCTTAGTGTGATCCATGCCTAGCAGATGGAGCATCGTGGCGTGGAGGTCGTGAATTTCGAGTGGGTTTTCGATGGCGCGGTATCCCCATTCGTCCGTCGCGCCGTAGGCGATGCCGGGACGCACGCCGCCACCGGCCAGCCACACGCTGAAGCCGAACTCGTTGTGGTCGCGACCATCGCTGCCCTGCGCAAACGGGGTGCGTCCGAACTCGCCCGCCCACACGACGAGCGTGTCATCGAGCAGGCCACGCTGTTTCAAATCGGCGAGCAAGCCGGCGATCGGCTGGTCCACGGCGCGGGCGTTGGTGCCGTGGTTGTTCACGAGGCCGCCGTGCGCGTCCCAGCGGGAGTAGCCATCCACCATCGGAATCGTCAGCTCGATGAAGCGCACGCCGCGCTCGACCATGCGGCGCGCGATGAGGCACTCCCGCGCGTAGGTGCGCGTATGCACGAATTCGGCGTCGAGGCCGTAGAGCTTTTTCGTGGCTTCGCTCTCGCCGGTGATCTCGACGAGTTCAGGAATGGCCGCCTGCATCCGTCCCGCCAACTCGGCATTGGCGATGGCACTTTCAAGCGCATCGTTGCCGCCCGCCTCGGCGAGGCTGAGGCGATTGAGCCGCTCGGCGAAGTGGCGCTTGGCGAGTTGCTGTGCGGGCACTTTCTCGCCCGGGATGATGTTCGCCAGCGGCGTGCCGTTCGCATTGAGCAGCGAGCCCTGGAAACTCGCCGGCAAAAATCCGCTGCCGAAACAATCCAGCCCGCCGGACGGAATCTGTCCGCCGTTGAGGACGACGAATCCCGGCAAGTTTTCGTTCGGGCTGCCGAGTCCGTAAGCGATCCACGCACCCATGCTCGGGCGGCCCTGCAGGCCGAGTCCGCTGTGCAGGAAATAGTTCGCGCTCGTGTGCTCGGGAAATGACGAGGTCATCGACTTGATCACGCACAGCTCGTCGGCGTGTTTCGCGACGTGCGGAAAAAGGTCGCTGACCCACAACCCGCTCTGCCCGTGCTGCGCGAAATTCCACGGCGATTTCAGCACCGTCCCGATGTTCGCGAACTGCGTCTTTTCCAGCTTGCCGATGACCTCGCGGGGATTTTTCCCGTGATGCTGCGCGAGCATCGGCTTGTAGTCGAAGCTGTCCACCTGCGACACCGCGCCTTCCATGAAAAGGAAGATCACGCTGCGGGCCTTTGGCCGGAAGTGTGGAAGCCGGACGGCGGCCTGCGCCTGGTCTCCGAGCAGTGCGGAAAGCGCCATCGCTCCGAAGCCATTCGCGGCCCGGTTGAGAAAAGCGCGGCGGGAAAGATGCGGGAATGGCAGCGAGTCTTTCATTTCAGGTAGATGAAATCGCTCGTGTTCAGCATCGCATGACCGAACTCCGACCACACGGTGGATTCCGGCTGACCGGAGTTCAACGTGCGGAGTTCGGCGAGCGATTCGAACGAGAGCCGCGCTTCGTCCGCGCTTGGTGGGCGCGTGATCGCGGTTTCAAAAAGCCACGTGACTCGCGCGGTGTCGTCGCCGTTTGGTAATTCGCGCAGGAGCCGCGCGGCCCACACGCCGGCCTGCTCGCGGACGAACGGATCGTTCATCATCACGAGCGATTGCGCGGGGACGTTGGTCACGTTGCGGCGGCCGATCGTGCTGAATGGCGTCGGCAGATCGAAGGCCGCCATCATCGTCGGGACGAAGTTTCGCCGCACCGCAGTGTAGAGGCTGCGGCGTCCGGCGCCGTCGAGCGGGCCGCTGTTGCCGGGCCGCCCGCGTCCGACGATAAAGTCGGTAAGATGCACGGGAACCGGCGGGCCAAAGGTCTGCGGATCGAAGCGTCCGGACACCACGAGCAGCGCATCGCGGATCGCTTCACCTTCCAGCCGGCGCACGGGCATCCGATGCAGCAGCACATTGGTCGGATCGATTTCGGCGGCGTGGGCGTCGGTGGCGCGGCTGCTCATCGCGTAGGTGCTCGTGAGCACGAGCCGGCGGATGAGGCGCTTGAGCGACCACGCGTCCTCATGGACGAATTGCCATGCGAGATGGTCGAGCAATTCCGGATGCGATGGACGCTCGCCGAGGTAGCCGAAATTATCGACCGTCGGCACGAGACCGCGACCGAAGAGATGATGCCACACGCGATTGACGATGACGCGCGCGACGAGCGGATTTGCCGGATCGGTGAGCTGGCACGCCAGCTCGGCGCGACCGCTCGTTTCCGTGGGCGTGATCCGCGGCAGTCCGAATGCCTCGGGCAATCCGCGGGGCGCGACGTCGCCAGTGCGCGCGGGTTTTCCGCGAATGAGAATGTGCTCGTCCACGCCGGTGTCATCGGCCCACGAAACGGCGGTTGGCGAATCCCAGCGGATCGTCTTCGCGAGTTCATCCTGCGCGCGAAAGTAGTCCGTGGACGCCGCGCACGACGGAGCCGCGGTGGCACCGATCAGCGCGGTGTTTTGCACGAGCCAGTCGGCCAGCGGTGCGAGGCGCGATTCCATGCCGGATGCCAGCGCCTCGATCGCCGCCGCGGCATCGGCTTGCAGGGATTCGGCGACGGCGCGCAGCGAGGCCGTGTCCGCTTTCGGCTGCCACGGCATCATGGGCAGCCACGCCGGTGGCGTGGGGGATTCGACGACCATGAGCACGTCGAGTTCGGCATCGCCCTGCGGGGCGAATTCCAAGTGCAGCCGGTGGCCGGAATATGGGCTGAGATC
>JANLQB010000054.1:0-3148 GCA_031367565.1 Verrucomicrobiota bacterium | reverse complement strand
GATCGCGTTGTAGGCGATCGTCACCGGCCCGAGGTTTTTCTGAAGCATCAACTTCCCTTCGATTTCGAGCAAATCTTTCGCACCGGCCACTTCGAGATAAACGGCTGAGCCGAGCCAGTCGGTCGTCGGATTCGTGAGGCTGTAAATGGCCTCGATCGCCGAGTGCTCGTAGCGGAGGTGCTTTTGCGGGGCCGAGTTGTTGTAGCTCCAGTCCGCCACGTAAAAGCCGAGCTGGAGTCGGTCGGTGACCCCGATTTCCAGCTCATGCCGGAAGTCGAATTGATTCACCCGCCTGCCGTCCTCGCGCCCCGCTTTCCAAGTCACGTGGTTCTCGATCTCGATCGCGCCCTTCGGAGCCGTCGTCGTTTCATAAGTGTAGGCAAATTTCCGCTGGCCGGCGGAAACTGGGAGCGAAGTGGCGATAAAGGCGCTCACGGCGACGAATGGCAGAAGCGCGGAACGGAGACGGAATGGAATCATAGAATCGAGAGAACAATCGGTGATGTGTTTCGGTTGCGTGCTTAATGCACTTGCGACTCAGTCTTAATATCATTAAAGAAAGCGTCAAATCTTTTTCGTCCTGTCGTTCCCTCGGCAAAAAGGGTCGAGCCTCTCTCGAATCCCTTTAAAAAAGCTCCGCTTCGGCTCGCTTTCCGCGTCCCAAACATCCAGGTTTCTCCGATGCGCAAGCTGTTCCCCTGGCTCCGGTCCCATCCGTTCATCTCGATCTTTGGAGGATTCCTCGCCCTCGTCGTCGCCGCCCACTTCTTCCTGAACTGGCGTGCCGAACGTCGCTGGCAAGCCTACGTGAGAGAGGGCCGGGCGCGCGGCGTGAAATTCGACCTGACCGAATTCGCCCCGCCCAAAATCCCCGACGAGGAAAACTTCGCCGCCCTGCCTCTGATGCGCGCGATCTCATTGCATGATGGGAAAACTCCCATGGCTTTTCCGTTGGGTGATCGTCCTCAGTTCATCGGCTCGGTGAACGGTGAAGCAATCAGTTGGGAAAAGTGGCAAACTTATTTCAAAACGGTCGACTTCATCAGCGAAACGACTGATTCCCCTCCGCGTGATGCGCTCCGCGCCCTGAACCATTACGCGCAGGAAATTCAGGAATGGTCCGAATGGAAAAATCGCCCGTCCTGCCGCATTCCACTTGCTCACAAAGATGACGGCTCGATTCAGCTTCCGAACCTGACCCTCTTCGTAAATGCCGCGAGACTTTTTGAACTCCAAGCGCAGGCATATCTCGCTCTCGGCGACTCGGACGCAGCGTACGGAAGTTTTCAAAATGGTTTTCAAGCATACCGCGCACTGAAAAGTCAGCCGACTCTGATCGCCGCGCTATTTCGCATCTTGGTGTTAAAAACCCTCACTCGAACGGTTGGTCAAGGCTTGGCAAATCACCAATGGCCGACTTCCACGCTTGCTAAAATTGACGCGGAATTCGCGGCGATTCGGACGTGGGATGATTATCAGTTTTCACTCGAGACCGAACGCGGTTTCGTGAATGAGGAGATGGACAGAACTGCCTCGCTAACCCCGTGGCAGCGATCAAGAGAAATCGGCGATGAGACAAAATACCTTCCGGGCACAGAACCAATCAATAGCGCAGCAGCCACGTTAATCTCGAAGGGGCAGGTTCGGGACAATCAACTGAGGCAGAATCGGCACATAGACGAACTCCTTGCCCGCGTGGATCGGAGCGGCACGCAGTTCGATCCCGACGGGCCAACTCCGTCAGACGAAAACCACCTTTCTGAATTGGAAGGACGTTGGTTTTGCCTCTTCAAAGATTCCGCCCGCATTTTTTCAAGACTCGGCGCGATGTTTTGCGCCTCTGAAACACAGGTCAGGCAAGTCCGACTTGCGATTGCCATTGAGCGTTTTCGCAGCGCACGCGACTCAAATCTTGAAACACTTACAGAGTTGGTGCCGGAGTTTATCGCTGCTTTGCCCGGCGACATTTACGGCGGCAAACCGATGATCTATCGCCGCAAAGAGAGCGGCGGATTTTTACTCTACTCCGTCGGCGCAAATCGCGCTGACGACGGCGGCGCAACGGACCCCAAGCAATCCGAAGTGAAGCAACTCGACTGGGTCTGGCCTTACTCGCGGGACTGACTTCGCTGCGCGAAAACTTTCCCCATTCCGTGCTCGCCTTCCACGGCGAATCCGCTGTGATTTTTTTCGCTCCCGAATCGTCCGCGAGCCTCACCCAGTTCCTAGCAGCGTCATGTCTTCATACACCGAAATCTCCGGCGGGATCACCGCGCCCCAAGGCTTCCTCGCGGGGAGCGTCTATTGCGGCATCAAAGCCACCAACCCCGACCGGCCCGACATCGCCCTCGTCTATTCGCCGCAGCCCACGGAAGTCGCCGCCACCTTCACGACGAACCGCGTGAAAGCCGCGCCGGTCCGCGTCTCGCGTGCGAACCTCCGCTCGCCCGATGTCCGCGCCATCATCGCGAATGCCGGCAACGCAAATGCCTGCACTGGCGTCGATGGCATCGAGACCGCGAAGCGCATGGTCCGCGCCACCGCCGGCGTGCTCGGTCTGCGCGAGCGGCAGGTCATGGTTTGCTCCACCGGGCGCATTGGCGTGCCGCTTCCGATCGAGAAGATGGAAGCCACCATCGAGCAGAAATTTCCCGCCGCACTTTCCGACGACGGCAGCGCGCGCGCCGCCGCCGCCATCATGACGAGCGACACTTTTGCCAAGGAATGCGCGGTCGAATGCGAGATCGACGGCTGCACCGTGCGCATCGGCGGCATCGCAAAAGGCGCGGGCATGATCGACCCGAACATGGCGACGATGCTGTGCTTCATCACCACCGACGCCGCCATCGGGAAAAGCCTGCTCCAGCACGCGCTCAGCGTTTCCGTGGAGCAATCGTTCAACCGCATCACCATCGACGGCGACATGAGCACGAACGACACCGTCATCCTCCTCGCGAACGGCCTCGCGGGAAACAAGCCGCTGCGCGCCTCGCATGCCGACCTCAAAGTCTTCCAGCGCGCGCTCGATCACGTCACGCAGACGCTCGCCCGCCTCATCGTGCAGGACGGCGAAGGCGTCACCAAATTCGTCGAAATCCAGGTCAATGGTGCCGTAAGCCTCACCGACGCGCGCAAAGCCGCCGAAGCC
>JANLQB010000037.1:0-5121 GCA_031367565.1 Verrucomicrobiota bacterium | reverse complement strand
TGTTCAGCTTTTCGCGGAGCGACGTCTCGAAATGGCTGCTCATCTCATTCACGCGTTTCGCACTGCGAGCCGGGCTGTCCGGCGCATTCATCGCCACCAGCACTTCATCGAGCGCCCTCCCGATTTCCCCAAGGATGCGCTGCGTTTCCTGGTCCGCGCGGTCCAGCGGCAGCACCCGTTTCCCCGAAGTCGCGGCGATCACCTCGGCGAACGGAATGCCTTTGAGCGCACTGCTTTCATCCAGCAGCCACGGGATGAGCTGCTGCACTGCGCCGAGCTTTTCCTCCGCGAACGCGGCAGATGTCACCGCCAGAAGAAAAACGAACCATCGGGGGATGTGCATCTTCCGAGGAAATCAGAAATCGGCGAAAGATGCGTAACGATTTTTGCCTGGCCGCCTCGGCAGATCAGCATTGTCCCGATGGCAAAGTTTGCTATCTACGGTCCCATGTTCCGCCCCGCCATCGTCTACAGCATCGCAGTCGCGGCCCTGCCTGCGTTTGGAGCGATCTCTCCGGAGGGTGCGGATCTTTTTGAAAAGAAGGTCGCGCCGATCCTGAAAGAGCACTGCTTCAAGTGTCACAGCCATTCCGCGGACAAGATCAAAGGCGGGCTCGTGCTCGATTCGGCGGATGGTGCGCTCACCGGCGGCGACAACGGGCCGGCAATCGTGCCGGGCGATCTCGCGAAGAGCCTGCTCATCACGGCTGTCGGCTACCAAGATGACGACCTGAAAATGCCGCCGAAGGGGAAGAAACTTTCGGACGAGCAAATCACCACGCTCACCGAGTGGGTGAAGATGGGCGCGCCCTGGCCTCGCTCGACGACGGGGCAAAAGATGACGGTGCGCGCGAAGGGAAAAATCACGAACGAAGACCGGAAATGGTGGGCGTTTCAGCCGATGGCGAAACCGGAGGTGCCGGAGGTCGATGACCACGGCTGGTGCGTGAATGAGATCGACCGTTTCATTTTCAAAAAGCTCTCCGAAAACGGACTCGCGCCCGCTCCGGCTGCGAAGCCCGAACAACTCGCGCGCCGGATCTATTTCGATCTCACCGGCCTGCCGCCGACCCCCGAAGAATCGGCAGTAGTCGTGAGCGATGCGTCGAATAAGTCCCAGGCGACCCAGGCGGCGCTGATCGATAAACTCCTCGCCAGCCCGCGCTACGGCGAACGCTGGGCGCGGCACTGGCTCGACCTCGTGCGCTTTGCGGAGAGCGATGGGTTTAAGGCCGACGACTTCCGCCCCCACGCGTGGCATTACCGCGATTACGTCGTCGCCGCGTTCAACCGCGACAAGCCCTACGATCGCTTTGTGCAGGAGCAGCTCGCGGGCGATGAACTTTTCCCCGGCGACCCGGATGCGCGCAATGGCACCTCGTTTTTCCGGCACGGCATTTACGAATACAACAACCGCGATGTGGCCGGGCAGTGGACGAACATCCTGAACGACATCACGGACGTGACCGCGGATGTTTTCCTCGGCCTCGGCGTGCAATGCGCACGCTGCCACGATCACAAGTTCGATCCGATTCTCCAAAAAGATTACTACCGCTTACAGGCGTTCTTCGCGCCGATCCAGTCGCGCGATGATCTCCTGCTCGCCACGCCGCAGGAGGAGGCGGCGTATCGCGAAAAAATGAAAACGTGGGAGGAGAAGACCGCTGACATCCGCGCGCGGATCGCCGAGCTGGAAAGGCCCTACCGCGAGAAAGTCGCGGAGGAAGCCATCACGAAATTTCCGCCCGAGACCGAAGCGCTGTTGCGCAAGGCCGCCGCCGACCGCACGCCGCTGGAGCAGCAACTCGGCGAACTCGCCTACCGGCAGATCACTTACGAATTTGACCGGCTGCTGAACAAGATGAACGCGGCGGACAAGGACAAATGGGTCGCCCTCACGAAACAGTTTGCCGCCTTCGACGCCGAAAAACCCGCCGCGCCTGCGTCGGCATTTTGCGTCACCGATGTGGGCGCACAAGCGCCGCCCGTGCGCATCCCGAAGAAAGATGCGCTCGGCGAAATCGCCCCCGGCTTCCTCACTCTGTTCGACGAAAAACCAGCGGAGATCCCGGCTCTCAACTTTCAACTTTCAACTTTCAACTTCCCCCCCTCCACGGGCCGCCGCGCCGCGCTCGCGCGCTGGCTCACGAGCCCCGAGAATCCGCTCACCGCGCGCGTCATCGTGAATCGCGTGTGGCAAACCCATTTCGGCCGCGGGCTCGTCGCAACGTCGTCAGATTTCGGGAAACTCGGCGAACCGCCGTCGCATCCCGAATTGCTCGACTGGCTCGCGCGCCGCTTCGTCGCCGATGGCTGGTCTTTCAAAAAGCTGCACCGGCTCATCTTGACGAGCGCGACGTGGCAGCAGGGGGTGGAAAAGCGGAAAGTGGAAAGCGAAAATCGGCAAACGGAGGACCCGGAAAATCGTTTTCTTTCCCACGCGATCACCCGCCGCCTCGACGCCGAGGAAATCCGCGACGCGATCCTCGCGACGACCGGCGAACTCGATCTGACCGCAGGCGGCCCGAGCGTTGAATTTGGCAAACCTCGCCGCAGCATTTTCACCAAAGTGCTGCGCAATACCCACGATCCTCTGCTCGAAGTTTTCGACCTGCCCGAGGGATTCAGCAGTATGTCGCAACGCAATGTGACGACCACGCCCACGCAATCGCTGATGATGATTAACAGTCCGTGGACGCTCGCCCGCGCGAGTGCCTTCGCCCAGCGTGTGCAGCGGGACAATTCATCCGACCTTCGCGAGCAGCTCACCGACGCCATCCGCGTCGCGCTCGGACGCGATCCCATCGCGGGCGAAATCGAGAGCGTCGAGCGCTTCCTCGCTGGGCAGGAAAAGATGATCGCTTCGCGACAGCAGCCGGAGAAAGAGACGCCATTCATCGCGGACAAGATTCGTTTTCGCGATGGAAGTGGCGCGCTGTTTGCGCCCGGCTCCGCGCAGGAGCGACTCAGCATTCCGAAGACCGGCGCCCTGCCCGATGGCGATTTCACGATCGAGGCCTTCGTCCATCTCCGCAGCACCGCCGACGACGGCCAGGTGCGCACCATCGCCTCGCATTGGGACGGCGTGAAGGGGCACGCGGGCTGGAGCGTCGGAGTGACTGGAAAAAAATCGCGCTACAAACCGGGCACGATCGTCCTCGTGCTCAGCGGCACCGGCAGCCCCGCGAACGACACCGCCGAGCCCATCTTTTCCGGCCTCAGCATCGAGCCCGGCAAACCCTATTTCATCGCCGTCGCCACCCAGCTCGCGGAGCCTAGCGAAGGCGGGATCACCTTCTACGTGAAAGACCTCACGAACGACGACGAACCCATGCTCACCGCCAACGTCCCGCACACGACGATCGCGAACATCCGCGGCACCGCGCCGCTCACGATCGGCGGACGCGCGGGCGAGGCAAAACATCTCTGGGACGGCGTGATCGACGACGTGCGGCTTTCCAACATCGCGCTCGCGAAAGAAGAACTCCTCGTGACCAAGGAAGGTGCCTCCGATCAAACCTGCGGCTACTGGCGCTTCGAGCCGACGCCCGGCGTTTTCAAAGACTCGTCCGTCTTCGCCCACGACATCCAACCGCGCACGATCGCCCCGCCTAAGATCGACGCCAAACAAGCCGCGCTCACTGATTTCTGCCACGTCCTGCTCAACTCGAATGAGTTTCTCTACATCGACTAACCGATGAACTATCCTCATCACGATTTCACCACCTCCCGCCGCGATTTCCTCGCGCGCGCTGGTACGGGGTTTGGCGCGCTGGCGCTGGCGGATTTACTGAAAGGCAACGCGCTTGCGGACGATGCACGCTCGCTCACGGAGCCGCTGAAACCGCGCGTGCCGCATTTCGCGCCGCGCGCGAAGAGCGTGATTTTTTGTTTCATGGAAGGTGGGCCTTCGCATCTCGATACGTTCGATCCGAAGCCCGCGCTCCTCGAACTCGCGGGGAAGCCGATCCCGCCGAGCTTTGGGCGCGTCATCACGGCGATGGGCGAATTCAATTCGCCGATCCTCGCGAGCAAACGCGCGTGGAAGCAGCACGGGCAAGGCGGGCTTTGGGTGAGCGACTGGCTGCCGGAAATCGCGACGTGCGCGGATGACATCGCGGTGATCCGCTCGTGTTACGCGGATGGCATCAATCACTCCTCCGGCGTTTGCCAGATGAACACGGGCTCGGTCCTCGCGGGCCGGCCTTCGCTCGGCTCGTGGGTGAGCTACGGGCTCGGCACGGAAAATCAAAATCTGCCGTCGTTCGTCGTGATGCAGGACAACGCGGCGACCGTCATCAACGGCCCGCGCAATTGGGGCGCGGGATTTATGCCGGCGCTTTACCAAGGCACGCGCATCGAAGCCGGCAGCGAGCCGATCGCGAACTTGCGCCCGCCCGCCGGGATGGACGACGTGCAGCAGCGGGCGAAGGTCGATTTTCTCACGCAAATGAATCGCGCCCACGCCGAGACGCGTGCGCAGAGCGAACTGGAGGCGCGCATCGCCAGCTACGAACTCGCCTTTCGCATGCAGGCCGAAGCGCCGGAAGCGGTGGAGCTTTCCCGCGAAACGGCGGCAACGAAAGCGCTCTATGGCATGGATGAAAAGGAGACGGAAAAGTTTGGCAGCATGTGTCTGCTTGGTCGGCGGCTCGTCGAGCGCGGCGTGCGTTTCGTGCAGCTCTACAGCGGCGCGGGCAGCAAATGGGACGCGCATGCGGGCATCGAAAAAAATCACAGCGAACTCTGCCGCGCGACGGACAAGCCGATTGCCGGGCTGCTCAAAGATTTGAAAGCGCGCGGCCTTCTCGACACGACACTCGTCGTCTGGGGTGGCGAATTTGGCCGCACGCCCATGAGCGAGAAAGGCAACGGACGCGATCACAATCCGACGGGGTTCACGATGTGGATGGCGGGCGGCGGCGTGCGCGGCGGGCAGGCCATCGGCGCGACGGATGAAGTCGGCCTGCACGCAGTCGAGGACCGGCTCCACGTCCACGATTTGCATGCGACGATCTTGTGGCTGATGGGCCTCGGAAACATGGACCTCGTTTACAAATACAAAGGCCGTCCCGAACGCCCGACGCTGAATGAAGGCGAGGCGTTTAAAAAAATCGCGGG
>JANLQB010000978.1:0-3558 GCA_031367565.1 Verrucomicrobiota bacterium | reverse complement strand
CACGGTGCTCGGCGAGGCCTTCGATCGGCGGCTCGTGGATCGCGTGCAGTTTTACCTCACGCCGATTTTATGCGGCGGGCCGGAGGTGATCGGCGGACGCGGGGCGGGAGCGACGGTGGAATCGCTCGCGCTAGAAAATCCGTGTTACACGCGAATCGGGAGCGATGTGCGGGTGACGGCGGATGTTGCTTGAGCGCGCGCCGCTGGCATCCCCAGGAGGCCGGCCAACCCTCGGCGGTCTGACCAACCGACTACCAATCCCACCACAGACCCTGGATGCCAGACCACCAGTGCGCGATTCGCGGCTTCGATCCCGCAAGTCGAGCCGCCACGTGCATGCCCGGCAGAGCATTCTTTGGCAACAATTCGAGCGGATCGACGAGGATCGTGCCGAAGGGTTCCTTGCTCCGGGCGGGTACCACTTCGGAATCTTGAACCAACGGATTCACCTTCACAATCAAGCCGCGAAACTTGTGATGCATCATGGCTAGTCGAAAAACAACTTCGTCTCCCACCTTCAGATCAGCGCCGAGGAGTTCATCGCGCACGCGAAGTTCGACACGGTTCTGGCGTGAGCCAATTCGGAATAACTGCGTGCCTTCCTCAACAAAGGTTGCATTGGCCTCCTTCCAGGCCTCCAACACGACACCGTTCATCGGACTTCGCAGTTCCTGCCGTGTTAGGCGTGCGACCAGCCGGTCGATCTGCTTCTGAGTCAGTTCCGACGCCGCATCGAGCGACCCGAGCCGGAAGATGGCTTCCCGATAATCGCTCTCGGCCCGATCAATCTCCCAGCGAGAAACAAACTGCGTGCCGCGGAGCTGGCTAGCCGTCGAATGGACATTGGCGTGCGTCCTGACAATGGTCTGCATCGCCTCCAAACTGGTCCGCATGGCCAGCAACTCTCCTTGTTTGCGCGCCAGTTCGTCGCTCAATGCCCAATTCTCCACGCGGCCCAGAAGGTCGCCTTCTGTGACGACACTGCCAACCCCAATCGCAGAACTAACGTCGAACTGCCCGCCAAAGGGAGCGGCCACGCGCCGGGTCTGGACGGGTACAATGCGTCCTTCGACGGCGAATCTTGAAGGGTGCTGGAGAAGAAAGAGCACCAAAAGCGATACGGTCACTAACCAGCAAAGCCTTTTCGCAATGTGATAACGGCGATGGGGAAGGTATTCGTTGCTTGGCACCTCCGGGCGGGGGCTCGCGGAATCTAACTGCGGGAAGGCGGCCTTCTCGGCAACTTGCTTCAGTTGTTCCAACTCGTCTTCGTATTCGGTATGAGCAGGAGGATTCATACCGGCGCGCTCAGGACTCGGAGACTCCGGGTTTGAAATTGAGGTAGCGTGACACCAAGGGCGACAGCATCCCGCCGACGAGCATTGGCACGGCGACCACCGCCCAACATTGAACGCCCGCTCCGCCAATCACCATCCACAGCGCCACCGCTGAGATCGCCACGCAGGGAATCCCCGTGGGCCAGATCGCGGCCCGGCTGGACGCGCCAACGCCCATCGGGGTCCATCCCTGCTTTACCCCGATTAGAGTCTTGACGACGATATATACCCCATTGGTTAGTTCCTGCATCAATACCAGGTTGGAAATCAATAGATGCGTGGCGATTGCCATCGCCGGGAGTTCCCGACTTACGGCGCAGAACGGCAGGACGAAATAAGTTAGCAGCATGAACGCGCAGGCGCTCAGCAAGGCGTGGTTTCCTTCGAACGGTCCGATGAGCACATCGTTTGTGAAGAAAATATCCAAGTTCTGCGGGTGTGCCGCGACCCAGAAACTCAGGAGGAGCCAGAAGAGAAACAAGCTGTTCAAAAACGACATCCCGCCATGCCAGACCAGAAACCGCGCATACCAGCTCGCCTTCGGCTCGAAGACGAGTTTCAAGGCGGAAAGAGACCCATGCGCCCATCGCTGGCTCCGCACAAAACTGATGTGGCTCGTTTCGGGCGCTTCCTCAAATGTCTCAACGTCATGGACGTAGTGCGCACTATATCCGAGCATGCTCGCATACGTGAAGTCGAAGACATCGTGCGATAGCTCTCGCGTCGGGAGCGGTCTGGATATCCATCGAGCCTTCTGCCCCTCGCACCCATCCTCGGCATAGTGATAGAGGCGAAACAGCACGTCCGTCCGGATCAAACAATTGTGACCAAAGCTCGGAGCCTGGCTGAAAAAGAGGGAGCGAAAATGGAGGCGGTTGCCAAGCTGCGTGCCGACCTGACCGAAGCGCGCCCACCGTGTTCGGGCATTGTAAACACTGATCCTGGCCTGAAACAGGAAGACGCGGCGGTTGGCCGGATGCTCCGCTTTTCTCAGCAAGCGGGTGATGACTCCAGCCGGCAGCAGCGAGTCGTTGTCGATCACCAGCAGATAATCGTAGCGAAAGCCACCGTGGCAAAACAGGAAGTCGGTGAGGTTGCCCGGCTTCTTGTCGATATTGCATGGGCGACGGCGATAGCGGATCGCGTCTTGTCGATCAGGGAAAGTGGCGCGCAGCTTTTCAATGAGGTTGCGTTCACCCTCTTCGTACCCTTCAGGCGAATCGCTCAAGAGCCAGAGATCAACGTCAGGGCTCAGATTTCCGCGCAGGATCGCGGCCAGCCGGATTAGCAGCTTGGCTGAATCTTCTTTGAAGATCGGGCAAACGAGGGCCACGCGACGTCTGGGAGCGGCGTCGAGTTCAGGCAGAATCCGAGGGCGCGTGAGGAACGCACCCCAAAGATTGAGGCAGAAGCTCAGACAGGTGCTCAGCGTAAAGTAGAAGTAACCGGCGATCCAAATGCAGGTCACCGCGTTTGGAAATACTGGGTAATGCGCCTCCACGAACAGCACCCATATGACTAGTGAGAGCCAGATGGCCGTGACGGCCAACCCGAACGCGCCGCACGCCCACGATGTCGCCGGTTCGTCGCAGATACGCACGCCGATGCGCGGCAGGCTACTCGCCGACCGCCGTTGGGAGCGGTTGCTGCCAGGAATTCGCTCGGCGGACCGTGAGCCGCCAGTGCGAGGATTGGTGCCGGAGAGTGAGGGGGGATTGCGGGAGCCGGTGGAGAAAAACAGGCTAGTCCAGCGAAGCCACGCCTGAGTGAGGCTCCATCCGGTGAGTTTCGCGCCTAAAACTTTGATCGCAGCGTGATTCATGCGCTCGTTTGGTTCCTCTTGAGCATGCCCGTCCGTTCCGTGTTGCCAAGCGATTTCTTGGCTGCGGTTTCTCGCACGGGTTTGGCTGATGGCGCGCTCGCAGGCGGGGCGAGTCGTCGCTCCCGCGTCTGGCGGATGGTATGCCGGCAGGCGAGCCGTGAGCGTTAGGAATCCTCGCCCACATAATCCTCCAGCCGGTAGCCAAGGCTGTGAACGGTGAGCAGGTGGCGGGGTTCGCCGGGCGTGTCTTCGATTTTTTGGCGGAGCTTCACCACGAGTTGATCGAGCGTGCGCGTGGTCCCGTAGTATTCGATGCCCCAGACTTCGTTCAGGATCGATTCGCGCGAGACGGCATTTCCCTTTTCACGAAAAAGGAGCGCGAGGACGCGGAGTTCGCGC
>JANLQB010000933.1:0-3044 GCA_031367565.1 Verrucomicrobiota bacterium | reverse complement strand
CTGGCAATCCGCAGATTTCGCAGATGAAGATCGAGAAAATCTCCGTTCCTCAGCGAAATCTGCGGATAAAACCCCCGCGATTCGACGCCAAACTGTGACCCCGAAAGGCTTGCCCATCCGTGTTCAAACCGCGTATCAAATTCACGGTCAAACCTTCAACACACCACACACCATGAGCATACCTCGCAATCCCGTCGGCTGGTTCGAAATCTACGTTCAGGACATGGACCGCGCGAAAGCCTTCTACGAAAAAACCCTCGGAGTTACCCTCCAGCATCTCGAAAGCCCCGAGATCCAAATGTGGGCCTTCCCCATGCTCGAAGCCCCCGGTTGCCCCGGCGCCCTCGTCCACCTGCCCGGCAAAGATTCCGGCCCCGGCGGCACCCTCATCTACTTCTCCTGCGCCGACTGCGCCACCGAAGCCGCCCGCGCGTCGGAGATCGGCGGCCAGATCGTGAAACCGAAATTCTCCATCGGCGAATACGGCCACATCTCCCTCGTCCTCGACACCGAGGGAAACATGATCGGCCTGCACTCCATGACTTAACTCGCCGCGCCCTTCGCGGTAGCCTGCGGGTAAACGCCGCCGTGATTTGCGCATTTCCTCGCGGTCCCTAGTTTGAGGGATCATGGCTTCTCCTGCGCCCCGTCCCCGGCTCCATCTTCGCGGAGTCGCATGGGCGTTTCTCGCCGCCGCCGCCGGCATCGCCATCGCGTGCCTCTGGGCGCATCACCTGGAGCGCCGATATATCCATGCCCTCGCACCCCGGATGTTCGATCTCAAGAACCAGGGCGTCGCCCTCCAGTCCCAAGCCTTCCGTCAGCCCGATCTGCTCCCGCTTTACGGCAGCTCCGAGCTCGTCAAAGACATCCCGGATTCCGCTGCCCACTTTTTCAAACTTTACCCCACGGGCTTCACCGTCTTCCCCGTGGGAAAAGCCGGCGCATCCCCGCTCATCATGCTGCAAAAGCTCGCCGCCGTCGGCAGCGAGCTTCGCGGAAAAAAAGTCGTCATCTCCATCTCACCTACCTGGTTTTTCAACCGCTCCATCAAGCCCTTCTACTACGCCGGCAACTACTCCTCCCTCCAGGCCGGCGAATTCATCTTCAGCGACCAGATCAGCCCTGCGCTCAAGCACGACGCCGCCCGCAGCATGCTGGCCTTTCCGGACACCCTGAAAAAGACCCCGGTCCTTGCCAGCGCCGTTTCCCACCTTGCCCGGCACTCCTGGCGCGATCGCACTCTTTACCGACTCCTCCGCCCACTCGGCCTGGTCGAGATCGCATACCTGCGAATCGCCGATCATCTCCAAACCCTCCGCTACATCACCCACGAACATGCCACGGCCGGCCTCGCCGCCTTCACCCATCGAGTGCCCCGCACCCTCGACTGGCCGCAGCTTACCGCCCGGGCCACCCGCGACGCCTTCCCCGAGCAAAATCTTCGCGCCATGCGCAAAGGCGGCGATCGAAATTTCCTCGCCACCCTGGACCGCGCGAAGGAATGGAAAAGCCTCGAACTCCTCCTGCGCGGATTGCGCGAGATGGGTGCCGACACTCTCCTGCTCACCATGCCCGTGAACGGCACCTATTTCGACGAAATCGGCGTCACCGCCGCAGCCCGCGGCACCTACTACGAAAAGCTCCACGCCCTCGCCGCCCGCTACCAGCAGCCCCTCATCGACTTCCGGGAATACGAAGACGACCCCAAATTTCTCGTCGATACCAAAGACCACCTCAGCGTGGAAGGCTGGATGTTTTACAATCAAGCCCTCGACGCCTTCTACCACGGCCACTGGCCCGTGCCCAAAGACACCTGAGAGCCCGCCCGGCCCGGCCCCGCGCGGGTAATGACCGCCGGGCACCTGATGGCGATCGCGCTTCAGCCGTGCATCCCCCATTTTTCCTTCATTGCAAAGCCCCTCCGCAGCATTGCCGAAAAGATTTCCCTGAGAGTCACGGAAGTCGGATTGAAACCGCAGATCAACGCAGAGGGGCGCGGATTGGAGCCAATAGATCTGCGTCCATCCGCGCTCATCTGCGGTTCGATTCCCCCCCTTCGGCACACCCTCCTCAGCGCGCGGCGAAAATAGAAACTCCCATCGCCCATCGCAGCCCCGATTCATGCGGAAACTCCGTCATCCCATGCTCGCCCTCCTCTCCTTCGTCATCCATCTGCTGACGGGTAGAAAAGCCTAAAAACAGAGTCCGAGGAAAGGGTCCGATCGTGCATAGGTGCAAGATGACGCTGACTGTCGGCGACGGTAACTCTGAGGTGTGCGCATGCCGCGAAAAGCCCGCGTCCATTACGAGCTGCGGTCTGCCAGAACACCGGAAGCTTCGGAGGATTCTGCACCTAGGCACGGACGGACCCGCATGACTACCCCAACGAGCCACTCGAAACCCCATACCGACTCTGGACCCCGCCGCGCCCCGCGGCGTGGACCGCTGCCTGAAAGCCCAAGGCCAAACGCCTGAATGGAACTCGGAAAGCCGTGGGCGGGAAAACCGCCTACACGGTTTATGAGGGGTCGGAAGCGAAAGCGGCCGCGCAGCCAAAGTGCTGGCCCCCGCGAACGCTTCTCGCCTACTCTACTCGGCGCTTCCTCGCGCGTCTTGATAATCCTAACCGAAAACCCTACCGTGAAGACGTGCCCACGATTTTACGCGAACGCGGTTTCCGTTTCTTCTTTTACATGGCCGACAAGTTTGAGCCTCCGCACGTCCACGTTCAACGCGAGGATTGCGCTGCCAAGCTCTGGCTCGACCCACTCGAATTCGCATTTGTCGAGGGGTTTCGCCGCCACGAGGCCAACGATATTCTTCACATCACAGAACAGCACCGCGACGAATTCCTTCGGGCGTGGTATAAGACCTTTGGAGACCTGAACCATGAATGACCTTCGCATCCATCACGTTACCTTTAGCGGCGATTCCATGTCTGTGAGCTTTTCGGACGAGCGCAGCGTTGCCGTGCCGCTCAGTTTCTTTCCGCGCCTTCGCGCTGCATCGTCTGCCGAGCGCGAGCAGTGGCAACTCATCGG
>JANLQB010000919.1:0-3341 GCA_031367565.1 Verrucomicrobiota bacterium | reverse complement strand
TTTCAAACTGACTTAGCCGATCGGCTTAGCGGTGCTCGCGGGAACGCTCGCGGTCGCGTCCTCCGCGTTCTCCACGGTCGCGGTCGGGGGATTGCTCGCTCTGGCCTCCGCCGGCGGCGATGGCTTCGAGGGCTCCGGCGGTGGCGCCGGCTTCTTCGTTGCGGTCCTTCATCGCGGCTTTGCGGCTGAGTTTCACGCGGCCTTTTTCGTCCACACCGATGCATTTCACCCAGATCATGTCGCCCACGCGGACGACGTCTTCGGTGCGGTTCACGCGGAAGTCGGCGAGCTCGCTGACGTGGACCATGCCGTCTTTGCCGGGCATGACTTCGACGAAACAGCCGAACTCTTTGATCGTCACGACGCGGCCTTGATAGACGGTGCCGATTTCGATTTCCTTCGTCATGCCGTTCACGATTTCTTTCGCGCGCGCCATGCCGTCCGGGTTGTTCGAGTAGATGCGGACGCTGCCGTCGTCTTCGATGTTAATTTCGCAACCAGTCTCGGCGACGATGCCTTTGATGGTCTTGCCGCCAGGTCCGATGAGGAGGCCGATCTTGTCCACGGGGATCTTGATCGTCTCGATGCGCGGGGCGTATTGCGACAACTCGGTGCGGGGCTGGGCGAGCGCGGCGTTCATCACGTCGAGCACTTTCATGCGCGCGTCGCGGGTGCGGTAGATGGCTTCTTCCATGAGCTTCAGCGAGATGCCGGGGAGCTTGAGGTCGAGCTGGAAACCCGTGACGCCCACGTTGGTGCCGCAGAGTTTGAAGTCCATGTCGCCGAAGTGATCTTCGCTGCCGATGATGTCGGTGAGCATGGTGTAGCGGTTCATGTGGCCGTCGGTGTATTCGGTAACGAGGCCGCAGCTAATGCCAGCGACGGGCCGGGTGATCGGCACGCCGGCATCCATCAGCGCGAGCACGCCGGAGCAAACGGACGCCATGGAGGTGGAGCCGTTGGATTCCATGACTTCGCTGCTGACGCGGATGGCGTATGGGAACGTATCGCGCGGCGGGATGACCGGTGCGATGGAACGCTCGGCGAGCGCGCCGTGGCCGATTTCGCGGCGTCCGGGCGAGCCGGTGCGGCCGGTTTCACCCACGGAGAAAGGCGGGAAGTTATAGTGCAGGATGAAGTGCTTCTGCGTGACGCCGCCGGTGTAGCCGTCGAGGTCTTGCGCTTCGTCGGTCGGCGCGAGCGTCACGAGGGCGACCGCTTGCGTTTCGCCGCGCTGGAAGAGTGCGCTGCCGTGGCTGCGTGGAAGCAGGCCGGTTTCGGCGCTGAGCGCGCGGATGGTGTCTGCATCGCGTCCGTCGCAACGCACGCCCTTGTCGAGGATGCTGATGCGGAAGGCTTTCTTTTGCAGGTAGTCGAACGCCTGGCTGATCTCGAACTTCGTGGCGGCTGGATATTTTTCGATGATCGCGGCGCTGACTTCATCCTTGAGCGCGGCGACGGCTTTTTGCCGATCGACTTTGCCCTTGTTGTAAAGCGCAGCTTCGATGCGGTCACCCGCGACTTGGTAGGCGATTTCGAGCAGTTCGTCGGCGACAACGAAGAGCGCGGGTTGGCGCTTCACCTTGCCGGCTTTGGCGGCGAGTTCTTTTTGCGCGGCGACGAGGAGGGCGACTTGCGACTGGGCGAAGTTGAGTGCTTTCACAAACTCCTCCTCGGGCAGTTCGCTGGCCTCGCCTTCGATCATGATCACGTCGGTTTCATTGCCGACATACACGAGATCGAGGTCGCTGAACTGGCGCTGGCTGTGGCCGGGGTTGGCGACGAATTCGCCATTGATGCGGCCCACGCGCACGGCACCGACGGGTCCTGCGAACGGGATGTCGCTGACGCACAGCGCGGCGCTCGCGCCATTGATGAAAAGGATGTCGGGATCATGTTCGCCGTCCGCGCTGAGGAGGACGCCGATGATCTGCGTGTCGTAGAGGTAGCCTTTCGGGAAAAGCGGACGCAGCGGGCGGTCCGTCATGCGGCAGGTGAGGATTTCTTTTTCGGAAGGACGGCCTTCGCGTTTGAAATAACCGCCGGGGAATTTGCCGACCGCCGCCGCTTTTTCGCGGTAATCGACGGTGAGCGGGAACCAGTCCTGGCCGTCCTTGATGGTGGTGGCGGAGACGGCGGAGACCATGACGATGGAATCGCCGCTGCGGACTGTGACGGCACCGTCCGCGAGGCGGGCGAGCTTGCCGGTTTCGATGGTGATGGGAGCGGGTCCGACGTGGACCGTGACATTATGGATCATATAATTACGTGTTCTTCTTTCTTCTGGTTAATGCCAGGCAACCCCATTTCCGATTCGGGCAGCTAGCTCGTAGCCCGGGACTTTCTCGATCGCTCCTCTAGGGAAAAGGAAGGCGTGAAAGCCCGGGGCTAAGACTAGCCTCGAAGGGGATAAAACGGGGGTGCCGGCGGTTTTCTTTCCGTTTTGGTTAAAAGACCCGCCCGACGCAAATCGCCGGAAGGGTGGATTGAAAGCGATGCCCAAAACGCATTCGCCCGCGAGATGTATCGCGGGCGAACACAGGGCAAAATTGGGGATGCGCTATTTGCGCAAGTTGAGCTTTTCTAAGACCGCCTTGTAGCGGTCCGTGGCAGTCTTCTTAAGGTAGTCGAGCATCTTGCGACGGCGGGCCACCATCTGAAGTAGGCCACGGCGCGAGGAGTGATCCTTCACGTTGGCTTTGAGGTGCTCGGTCAGTTCGTTGATGCGGCGCGTCAGCAGCGCGACTTGCACATCGGCGCTTCCTGTGTCCTTTTCGTGCAATCGCAGCGTCTGAATATCCTGTGTATCGGTCATAACGTCTTCTTCGTTTTCGGTAGTTTTTGTGGGGCGGGAATAATGGGCGGGAATCGCGAGATGGCAAGGAGTTGTTTTGAGTAATGTTGTGGCGGGCAAATGGTGATCCGTGACCTTGTCTGCGGGAGCTTTGGGGGATGTGGATGCGTTGAGCTTGGAACGGCGCGTCGCTTCGGTAGTTTGCCCGGATGCTCCAAACTTCGCTCGTGCAATCTTGTCAAAATGCCCTGCCGATGACGCTCGAAATGCTGCGAGAGATGGTGGCGATCAACAGTTTTACCGAGAATGCGGACGGGGTGAACCGGCTAGGGGAATTCACGGCGGAATGTTTTGCGCCTCTGGGCTTTTCGCCGGCGTATGCGCAGGGGCCGATGGCGAATTACGGGCGGCATTTGGTCTTGAAACGGAAATGGATCGAGGGTGCGGCGACGATCGCGCTGATCTCTCATTTGGACACGGTTTATCCGGTGGAGGAGGAAGTGCGGAATCACTTTGGATGGCGGCGCGAGGGCGAGCGGATTTATGG
>JANLQB010000907.1:0-1500 GCA_031367565.1 Verrucomicrobiota bacterium | reverse complement strand
GCCCGCCGCGATCGTCGTGTTCGCGGGAAACGTGAAGTTCACTCCACCGGTGATGCGCCACCCCGAGAGGTCCATGTTCACCGCCATCTCGTTGCGCAGCTCGATCCACTCCGTGTCCGCCGTGCCGCGCGGATGATACATCACCTCGTTGAAAACCGTCGTCGTGTCCGCCGCGCGCGCGGCGATTCCGAAGGCAAAGAGCGCGCTCGTCAGCAGTCCTGCGAAGATTCGTGCATGCATACTATCGAAGTGGGTGTGGAGGAATATGAAGAAAGCCGCGCGGTCCCCACCGCGCGGCTTTCGTCCCGGAAAACTTGCGACGCCTATCGAGATTCCGCAAGCGAGTCCGGCCCCCGCGAGCCGGAGTTAAAGTGTCTTTGGAATTTAGGCGCGTTTACGGCGGGAACCCGCGACCACGGCAAGCCCGCCCAGCATCAACGCCGCACTGGCGGGTTCAGGTACCGGCGTTCCATAGATTTCAATTTCGTCGATTGCCGTTCCCTCACCGATCCCGGATGTGGGAACGAGCACGCGCAATCCCCTCGCGAGAATGCCGCCATCGCCATCGCTGAGGCTGAACTCGTGGCGGAAGTAAGGCGTGAAGCCGCCGCCCAGCGTGTCGTCCACGCCGTAATTGTAGTCCAAAATGCCGACGGTATCCCAGGAGACTCCATCCAGGGTCCGCTGGATCGTGTAGGTTCCGAGCGCGCGATCGGTCAACTGGCCAGTGCAGCATTCGCCGTTCGCGTTATCGAGTCCATTGTCCCGGCCCCAGGCGATGGACGTGACATCAAACAAACCCGGAAGCATCACCTCGGCATTGAACGGACTCGGTGCATCATCGCTGCCGATCCACGAGTTCGCGTTGCCGTAGAGTCCGTCGTTGAGATTGATCGCCCGGTGAAACGGCACGCTAATTTGCGGCCCTAAATCTCCCGATGAAAAACTGACGCCTCCATTCGCGGCGAGCGCGAGATTGTTCGGCACGCTCGCGCCGTTCGCGCTGAAGTTCGCGCCGTCATTTCCGTTCCAGTTCACCGTGAAGCCGGGCACCAAATGGAAGGCGAGCGGCGGGATCGGCAGGTTGGGAGTCAATGCGTGTGTGTAAAGCTCCAGTTCATCAATCGCCGCACCTCCCGGCGCGATGAGCCGAAATCCCGTGGCGCTCACGGGCGATACAATATCGAACTGGTGGCGCTTCGCCGGAGCGATCAGGCCAAGACTAAAATCCGTGTTCAAACTGATCGTTCCGAGGGTGCTCCAGGTATTGGTCAAGAAATTCACCGCTGGATTGGAGTCGGTCGTGAACTGAATGGTGTAAAGGCCGACCGCCCGATCTCCGAACCCGCCCGTGCTGTCCCGCCCGAAAGCAAAGGCCGCGATGGTCTGTGCGCTGCCAAAGCCGATGCCCACAAAGCTGTCCGTACTGTCGCCAATCCACGAATTGGAGTTGCCGAAAATCCCGTCGTTGACGTGGCCGATGGTGTGAGCGGAATAGGC
>JANLQB010000903.1:0-1964 GCA_031367565.1 Verrucomicrobiota bacterium | reverse complement strand
ATTGACTCGTTGCTCTTCGGAACAGCGGGTGCGTCGAAACTCGCGCCGGCGATTGCCGGTATCGCGGGAATTATGACCGATCCGAGCTTCCAGCTCGTCATCCGGGCACTCAACCAAAAGAAGGGTGTGGATCTTTTGTCCGCACCGAAGGTGACGACGAAGAGTGGGCAAAAAGCGATCATCGAGATCATTCGGGAATTCCGTTACCCAACCGAGTTTGACCCACCACAAATTCCGCAGAACGTTGGCCAGCAGGGTGGTTCGTTCAGCCTGACTCCGACGCTCGTTCAGCCGCCGAGTTCATTTCCGGTCACGCCAACCACGCCGACCACCTTTGAAACGCGCAACACTGGGGTGACTCTCGAAGTGGAGCCGGTCGTGGGACCGGACAGCTACACGATCGAACTTAGCCTAGTGCCTCAAGTTGTGGAGTTCGAAGGTTTCATCAATTACGGAAGTCCGATTCAGACGACCAGCACGAATGCGTTGGGCATCTCCAGCACGAACGTCATCACGCCGAATGTCATCAATCAGCCGATCTTCAGTACGCGGAAGGTGACGACGAGTGTCAGCATCTTTGACGGGCAGACGGTCCTGATCGGCGGTTTGATTCGTGAAGATGTGCAAAAGATTGAGGATAAGACTCCATTGCTTGGAGACATCCCGCTCATTGGGCGTCTTTTCCGCTCGAATGTGGACCAGCATCTGAAACGGCACCTCGTGATCTTCGTATCCGCCCGTCTGATCAATCCTGCCGGGGAACCGGTGCGTTTGGACGAGGAGAAGGAAGAGGAAGTCGAGACGCTGCCGTTGATGGAAGCGCAGGCGCCGCTTGATCTCCCATTGATGGCGAAGTAACTCGGGCGCAAGTGCCCGTGCTTGGACTTACCGGGGGTATTGCCACGGGGAAATCCACGTTCGCAAAGGTATTTGTCCGTGAGCTATTAGCTGAATACTTCGATTCGGATCTGTGCGCTCACGAACTCTTGGCTGGAGACGACTTGGTGCGGGCAGCCGTCCGCGAACGCTTCGGTCCGGGTGTTTTCCATGAAGATGGGACTCCGGACCGCAGGGTTTTGAGGGAGCGCGTATTCGGAGACGAAACCGCTCGCAAGGATCTTGAGGCAGTGCTTCATCCGCGAATCCGTGCGCGGTGGATGGCTTTGCTCGAAGTTGCGAAATCCGGGAAAAACTGGCTTTGCATCGACATCCCTCTGCTGTATGAAACAAGTGTAGAGAGTCATTTCGACCGGGTGGTCGTCGTTGCCTGCTCTACTACCATTCAGCGCCAGCGCCTGCGAGTGGCCCGCGGATTGAGCGATGACCTCGCCAGCCGCATCATTGCGGCGCAGCTCGACCTTCGGGAGAAAATCTCCCGTGCAACTCACCTGATTTGGAACGACTCCACCCCGGCCAGCCTTGAACGGCAGGCCACTCTTTTAGCCAACTGGCTGCGACAACGATATGGATAACGAAAAAAACGACACGACACCCGCGGCTGCGGTTGTCCTGCCTGCTCCGGTCGAAGTGCCGACCGAGCTTTGGATCGATGAACTCCATGCGGAGACGATTCAAGAATTGATGCACCGGGGGCAAGCGATCGGCGTGCGCTGGAATGCGGACAAGACCCGGCATCATCTGGTGGTCGATTTGCTCCGGGCTTATGCGAGCCGGGGCACCGTCCTTTTTGCCGATGGAATCGTGGAGATGAGTCCGCAGGGTGGCGGATTTCTGCGCTGGCCGCGCTACAATTTTCGGACGCTCCCGCAGGATGTTTTCCTCCCGCCCAACTTCGAGCGAAACTATTTCCTGCGAAATGGCAATCGTCTCACCGCGCGAATCCGGATGCCGCGGGATCGGGAGCGTTACGTTTCGGTCGATGAAATCCTGACGATCGAAGACGTGCCGGCGAGTGAGTGGCGCGAGACGAAGCCGTTCGATAATCTGACGGCGCTTTTTCCCGA
>JANLQB010000809.1:0-2399 GCA_031367565.1 Verrucomicrobiota bacterium | reverse complement strand
TAAGAGGAAAGGGTCAGACCGTGCATAGGTGCAAGATGACGCGGACTGTCGGCGACGGTAACTCTGAGGTGTGCGCATGGCGCAAAAGGCCCGCGTCCATTACGCAGCTGCGATCGGCCAGCACGCCGGAAGCTTCGGCGGATTCTGCACCTAGGCACGGACTGACCCGCATGAACGCCATCGAGACCTTCTTCCTCCTCCCTCCACTCTTCCCGTGTTGCACGGACTCTGTGGATTCGCGTTCTCCCATTTGACCGACTCCAGGACGAGCCCTCCAGTCCCGCCACTGCAAAGGGCCACAAACGCGCTCGAACGTTTTGGACGACTGCTCGAACCGATATTCAAACCAGCCCCATCAGCGTTCCCGTGGCATCCTGAAATTTCTCGATCTCGACGCCCATTTTTTGCGTCACGGTCAGCAGCACGTTGGAAAGCGGCGGATGTTTTTTGGGATCGTGCGCGAGATGCTGGCCGTGCTTCAGGCCCCAGGCGCTGCCTCCGGCGACGAGAAGTGGGAGGTTTTCCGGCGAGTGATCGCCGCGCTCGCCACTGTTCATGCCGGAGCCATAGACGACCATGGTGTGGTCGAGCATGGAGCGTCCACCTTCCTCGGTGGATTTCAGGAAAGTGAGGAAACGGTTCAGTCTTTCGAGATAACCGCGGTCCACTTCCGCGAGCTTTTTCAACATGCCCGCGTCGCCGCCATGATGGGAAAGTTCGTGGTGATTTTGTCCGCCGGGGCCGTAGCCGCCGGCCTCGCGCGCCCACTCAAACGTGATGACGCGCGTGGTGTCGGTGAGGAAGGCGAGGTAGCTGATTTCGAGCATGACATCGAGCCACATCGGGCGGTCGTGGGCGTCGCCGGGTTTGCTGTTCAGTTGCAGACCGGCGGGATCGACTTTCGCTTTCGGCACGTCCACCCAATCGACCTGCCGCTGCACGCGCAACTCCGTCTCGCGCACGCTCGCGAGATACTCGGCGAGCTTGGCCTGATCAGTCTTGCTGAGCTTTTTTTCGAGGGCTTTGGCTTCGCCGAGCACGTCGTCGAGGATGCTGCGTTTTTCGGCGTAGCGTTTGAGCGTGGCGTCGCGGGAGGCGGCATCGTCGGGGATGAAAAGGCGCTCGAACAAACGTTGCGGGCTGTTCTCGGTGGGCAGCGGCGTGCCGTGGCGATCGAAGGAAAGTGTGTGGCTGTGGAGCGCGGCACCGGTGCCGGACATGTCGCCGATTTCCAGCGAAGGAAATCGCGTCTGCGCACCGATTTTTTCCGCGATGACCTGATCGGCAGAAATCGTGTTCGTGTAATCTTTTCCCGGCACCGCGCGCAGGTTTGCCCCGGTGAGCCAGGTGTCCGCGCCGGAGTGTCCGCCCGTGGCGTTCGGATGTCCGAGGCCGCTGAGCACGGAGAAGTTCGTGCGGTGTTCCTTCAGCGTCTCCAGCGTCGGTGAAAGCGCGTAGTCCGCGCCCTTCGCGGCGGGCACCCAATCCATGATGTTCACGCCGTTCGAGACGTAGCAGAAGATCACGCGCGGCTTCGGCTTCGCGCCGGATTTGGCGAGCGGTCTAAAAGTGGATGGCGCGGCGTGCAGCGCGCGCGGAAGCATGGCTTCGAGCAGCGGAAGGGCGAGCGAGACGCCGAGACCGCGCAGCGCGGTGCGGCGGGAAAGCGGCGTGTGGAAGAGTGGATTCATGGCGGTCTATTTCGTGGTGAAGAGATCGGACTGGATGATCGTGAGCAGCAGCGCGCGGAGCGTGTATTTGTTCCGCTTCATGGCCTCGACGGAAGCGCGGATGGTGGCGCGATCAGAGAAGCCCAGCTCGCGCCCGAGCCCATATGTGAAGAGTTGCGAGGCGAGTGCATTGAGAAACAGATCCTCCTTTTTCAAAAGCTGCTCCTGCAATCCCTCGACACCTTTGAATTCCGTGCCATCCGGCATCTTCGCCGCGGCGTCGATCACCGGATCGTCCTTCTCGATCCGGCCCTGATATCCGTGGCCTTCCTGATCGCGCCACTCACCGCACGCGTTGTAATTTTCCAGCGCGAGTCCGAGCGGATCGATCTTGTCGTGACATCGCGCGCACGACGCGGCCTCGCGATGAATCCCCAGCCGCTGCCGCACCGTCGCCTTGTCGATGCCGGGAACTTTCGACGCGATCTCGCCCACGTTCGCCACGGGCAAACCGGGATCACTGCCGAGCAGCGTGCGCAGCACCCACCCGCCGCGGACAACCGGCGAAGAGCGCGTGCCGTTCGACGTGATGCTCAGGATGGAAGCCTGCGTGATGATGCCGCCGCGATGCGCTTCCGGCGGCGCGGGCACGCGGCGGATCGCGTCGCCTTTTACGCCGTCGATGCCGTAGAAACGCGCGAGTCGTTCGTTGATCGTGACGAAATCGCT
>JANLQB010000803.1:0-11766 GCA_031367565.1 Verrucomicrobiota bacterium | reverse complement strand
GCTGCGGATCGCGGATGAATTCGGCTGTGCGGCGATCGGCATCCAGTATCAGCAAGGCTTGAAGGATCTCGCGCCCGCAAGCGACCTCGTGGAAGGCATGCTGAACAACGTCGATCGTCCGCCGGTGCGCAGCGCGGATGGTAAGCGGGTGCTTTTTGCCGGCGAAGCGCTGCCGCATTTTAACGAAGTGGACGAATGCGCGGGACTCGATGGGCTCGTCACGTATCGGCTCTGGCGGGGACTCGGTTTCGCGCCGGAAACCACGCTCCATGATTTGCGCTGGGGACAGGATTTCGACGGCCAGTATGTTTGGGTGCTCTTGATTTCGGGAGCAGCGCCGCCCGCGCATTTCATCGGCGGATGGAAGGGCGCGAGCAGCGAGCGGCAGCCGGCGATGTATTTCCGCCTCGGCGGCGGAACGCTCAAAGGAATCAGCAAACCGGGGCACATCGTGTGGAGCCGAATTTTCATCGCGGAGGGTCGGCTGCACTGCGACATCGGCGTCGCGGAAGTCGCGAAACTTCCTGCTGAAGAAACTGCGCGGCGCTGGCGCGAGACGACGTCGCAATGGCCGATCATGCACGCGGTTTTCAAAGGAATCACGCGGGATCAAATGATGGCTCGGCACAAGGCGAATCACATCCAAGTCGTGTATGCGCCGAACGAAAAACAGGCGCATCGCGGCGCACGGATCAAGGCAGCGGCGCTCGCCGAGATGGGGATTGAGGTTCACTTTTGCGGCGACCTTGCGGAGATCGAGTGACCGGCAAATCGGCGCTCGACACCCACGCGCTTTTTACGCATTCACCCAATTTTAAGAACATGTCTCGCGTTTCGCACCTTTTGCGCAAAGTCCTCGGCGTTTCCAAATCACCGCCGATTCCTCCGGGAGGGTTTGCCCTGGGAATGACCGTCAAGAACGAGCAGTCGTTCTGCCGTCAATACGCGCGGGATCGTTACACCGGGGTCGGTGAAATTGTGGATCTCGGATGCTGGATGGGTGCGACCACGATCGCCTTCTCAAAAGGTCTGGCAAAAAACGGGAAGCTTGCGTGCGGCGCGAATCGGAAGCGCATTCACAGCTACGATCTTTTTCAATGGCATCCGACGATGGACCGGGAGGTGAAAGGCACGCCGCTGGAAGGAAAATTCAAGCCAGGTGAAAGTTTCCTCGCGGAATTCGAGTTGCGCACCAAACGATACGGGGCCCACTTCACAATCCATCCCGGCGATGTCAGCGGGCATCCATGGAATCACGGGCCGATCGAATTGTTGTTCGTCGATGCGATGAAAGCGGCGGACACCGCGCGCGTGATCGTGCGGGACTTTTACCCGCATCTGATCCCCGGCGTCAGCGTCGTTGCGCATCAGGATTTCGCGCATTTTTTCACGGGCTGGATTCACCTCATTCAATACCGACTGCGCGATTACTTTGAATTTGAGAGCGAGGTGAAGCGGGCTTGCACCGTGGTTTTTCGGCTGACGAAATCGATCCCGGCCGAGTTGCTGGATCAGGATTGGTCGCTGGAAAAAGTTTCGCTCGCGGAGTTGAACGCGGCGTTCGACTACTCGGCGAGCCTCGTAGGCGCGGACAAGCAGGAGCAAATTGCCTCGGCCTGCGCGATGGCGCACCTGCATCGCGGCGAGCGGGATTTGGCGGAGCAGGTCGCGAAGGATTTCCTCTGGAAAAACGTGACCGAGCTTCTCTACCGCAACCAACGCCCGGACCTCGTGGATGTGCGCGAAGCTCTCGACAAGCAGAGTCCAAAGTGAGGCTCGGGAGCGGACTTTGTGAAACATTTCACAAAATCGCTTGCCGCTCCGCGCGCGGACTCTAAGTATCGCGCCATGCCTACCGAAACACCGGTCGCCTACGACTCGAAGATCGAAGGAAACATCATCTTTACGCGGGTTGATGCCGCGATGAATTGGATGAGAAAAAACTCACTCTGGCCCATGCCCATGGGCCTCGCCTGCTGCGCGATCGAATTGATGGCGACGGGCGCATCCCGCTTCGACATCTCGCGTTTCGGTGCGGAGGTGATGCGCTTTTCGCCACGTCAAAGTGACGTGATGATCGTCGCCGGCACGGTCACTTACAAAATGGCGCTCGCCGTGAAACGCATCTGGGACCAGATGCCCGAACCGAAATGGTGCATCGCGATGGGCGCGTGTGCGTCGAGCGGCGGCATGTATCGCAGCTATGCGGTGCTGCAGGGCATCGATCAACTCATCCCGGTCGATGTGTATATTTCCGGCTGCCCGCCGCGGCCCGAGGCGCTCATCGAAGGTCTGCTCCGCCTCCAGCGTAAGATCGATACCGAGCCCGCTTTCCTCGAGCAAAAGAAACAACTGCTCGCCGATCTCCGCGCCTGATTTTTCCATGAAGCTCGCTGATTCCGTCCGCGCTCTCGAAGGCAAATTCAAAGTCCTTTCCAAAGTCGAATTTCGCGGTGAAACGACGCTCACGATCGAGCGCGACGCCATCCACGACCTCGCGCTGTTTGCCCGCGACACGCTCGGCTTTGATTACCTCATCGACATCAGCGGCGTGGATCATTTCGGCGAAGAGCCTCGCTTCGAGCTGGTCTATGAGCTGAGCCAGATCGAAACTGCCGCGCATTTACGCGTGAAGTTCCGCGTTTCCGAGGACGATCTCACCGCCGCGACGGTGAGCGATGTGTGGGCGACCGCCGACTGGCACGAACGCGAAATTTTCGACATGATGGGCATCGGCTTCACTGGCCATCCCGACTTGCGCCGCATCCTGATGTGGGAAGGCTACCCATTTTATCCACTGCGGAAGGATTTCCCGCTCGCGGGAAAAGCGAGCGAGGTGACCGGCGTAGCTTTTACCAAAGCCGCTCCGATGGACGGCGGCCCTTTTGTCACCGTTCCGAGTACGGCGACGACGAAAGATCGCGAGCCCCGTTCGCGGGCTTAGCGCCACGTTCGCTCGACGGCCCTTGCGGCTTCGCGGGAGTGGTCGGTGGTTGGGGAAACATGCTCCTCGCGCGCCTTTCAACCCGCAGGCATTGTCCCTGAAACATGAAACGCGCTCTCACCAAAACACCGAGTCCTCGCCGGGTGCTAATCCTCGTCGATGAATCGAACGTCACCAGCTCCGCGAAAGGTGCGAATCGGAAGCTGGACTGGCTGAAACTCCAAGAATTTCTCCTCGATGGCCGCGAACTGATCGAGACGGTAATTTACGCCGGGCTGCCGCCTGCGATGCCGGAGTGGAATGCGGAGCGCGAGAAAAAGAACAAGTTTCTCCACTGGCTGCGCTCCCACGGTTTCATGGTGATGAGCAAAGACGGCTCGCCCAGCGCGGAGGCGCACTACAAGGCGAACGTGGATGTGATGATGGCGATCGACGCGGTGGAGTTGGCCGGGCAGATGTTGCCGGATGTGGTCGTGCTCGTCACGGGCGACGCGGATTTTGCATATCTCGCGCTGCAATTGCGCCGTCGCGGCATCCGGGTGGAAGCCGCTTCGACGCTTGCGACGCTCGGCGCGGGATTGAAGTCGAGCGTCAATTCCGTGGTCGATCTGACTCCTCTCTTGGAATCCTTCGAGCCGCTGGCGTGACATGGCGGAATATCCGCTCCAGCAACTCATCGACGACATCTCGGTCGCGATCACGCCCGCCGATTTTCACGTCGCGTTTCTCCAGGCCTGCGATGTCTTTGACCAGACGAACACCGAGAGCATCGCCGAACGCGGGACAGCGCTCGTGTGCCGCGCCGGTTGTTCGCTCTGCTGCTCATTGAGAGTCGATGTTTTTGCGCATGAGATTTTTCTCATCGCCGATTACCTCTGCGCGAACTTTTCCACGGGGGAACTTTCCGCCGTAAAAGCACGGCTCGCCACGCACGCCGGGCAAGTCCTCGCGCTCACGCCTTTCGAGCACGCGACGCGAAATATCCCGTGCCCGCTTCTCGACGAAGGCGGGCGCTGCACCGTGTACGAGGTGCGCCCGCTTTCCTGCCGCCGCCATCACTCGATGGATTTTGCGGCGTGCCAGTTCACCTACGATCACCCGGCGGATTTGGAATTTCCCGGTGCGCACGATGTGGAGCTGTTCCGCACCTTGACGGATGCGCTCCGGCAGACTGGCGAAATTTACGCGGAATACGCATTCGACATGACGATCTACGAACTCGGCACCGCGCTGGCCGAAGCCCTGGAAGATCCCGCAAGCTGGACGCGCTGGCACGAGGGTCAGCAGGCTTTTTTGACCGCCTCGATCACGCCCGCCGCGTGATCTTCATGAATTCCAAATCAAGCGTCCAACAGGCATGGGACGTGCATTCTCACGAGTGCTTACTCATTGATTCATCCATGAAATATCGCGCCAAACCGGCTCTCCAAATCGAATGACTGCCAAAGAAATTGTCGCACAAGTGACCAATCTTCCGGTCATGCCATCGGCGACCGTGAAGCTGTTGCAATTCCTCGAAAATCCGATGGAGAACACCCAGGCCGCGCTGGAGATCATCCAGAACGATGTCGTCCTCAGTGCCAAGCTGCTGCGGCTTTGCAATTCGGCGGCGATCGGCCTGCGCAAGCCGGTCGCATCGGTGGATCAAGCCGTGTTTTTCCTCGGATTCCGCGAAGTGCAACGCCTCGCGCTTGCGCTCGGAGTCGGCGGTAGCTTGAAGCGCAAAGGCAAATGCAGTGAAGAAGAAGCTCACGCACTTTGGCACCATTCCGTGATGACCGCGCACGCGGCCACGTTGATCTTGCCAGAGATTCGCCCATTGGAGGTCGATTCGTCGATCGCGTTTACCGCCGGCCTCATGCACGACATCGGCAAACTCGTCCTCGCCGAAGCGCTCACGCCAGAAATGCTGCTGGATTTGCGCAATCGTGTCACGGGCGGGACCTCACTTTGGGAAGCCGAACGGGCCGTCCTCGGTGCGTCTCATTCCGATGTCGGCGCTTACCTTCTCCAGACTTGGCACCTGCCCCAAATTCTCGTCGAGCCTGCGGGCAATCATCACAACCCGACTTTTGAGCCGGACCAGCAATTGTCCGTGGTGATCCATATCGCGGACTGCGTGGTTCATCAGCTCGATAAAAAGCCGGCGTGGCCTGCTTTTGCGGAGCATGTGAATCAGGCAGCCGCAGCGTCGGTGGGCTTCGGCGCGCCACAGTTGGCGTTTGTCCTCCAGTCGCTCACTGAGCAAGTCGAGAAGGTGACGCAGTTCGCGCAGGCCGCGTAGTTTTCGGCGTCCGCTAAGTCTGCGGGCGGAAAATGCCGAGTGGTTGTGCGGTGAAATTTGGAAATACCGAGGCGTCGGAATTTACGAGCCGCTTCGAAACCAGTTCGGCGAGGACCTGCCGCTGATCGGTGCGGATATCGACATCGCCATCGTTCAGCGCCTCGGGCGCGAGCGTCGGCCATGGGCCGTACATTTGCCCGCCGTTCACGCCACCGCCCATCGCGAACATCACATTGCCATGACCGTGGTCCGTGCCGGCGCTGCCGTTCTGCTCCACGCGGCGTCCGAACTCGCTCATCGTCACGACTGTCACATTTGACATCGCATTTCCAAGATCGGCGCAAAAGGCACCGATGCTGTTCGCGAAAGTAGCGAGGTGATCCGAAAAATAGCCGCCGTTCGTGCCCTGCGTTTCGTGAGTGTCCCAGCCGCCTACGTCGATGCAGGCGATCTCGAGTCCCACGTTGGCTTTGATGAGTTGCGCTGCCTGTTTTAGCTGTGCGGCGAAATCATCATCGGGATAAAGCGCTCCGTTTTCAGGCACGTAGGCGGTGCCTTCGAGTGTCTGGAGCAGGTCGATCGTTTCGAGCACGAGCTTTGCCTGTTGATCAAGGAGGCCACCGCTCGCCGGGCTGGCGTTCACCTGGTAGAGCGACTCGAGTTGCGAGCGCAGCGCGGCGAGTTCGTCGTAGCGACCGTTCAGGTGAAAGTCGGCGATGGATTCCAGCGCGAGCGCCGAGGCCCCTCGCAGCGAAGCTTGTACGAGCGAGCCGAAGCCGACGGCGCGCAGAGGTGAAGTATTTTGCGTCGCCACGCTTTGCAGGTGACGCGCGATCCAGCCGCTGCTCACCGTTTTGTCGCTCGGCACGCCTTGCTCCATATAGCGCATCGCATCAAAATGCGACCGGGTGGGATCGACTCCGCCGGTCGCGCGTATGACGGCCAGTTGCCCTGCATCGTAGAGCGCCTTGAACGGGGCGAGCGATGGATGCAGGCCAAAGCCGCCGCTGAGATCGAGCGCCGATCCGTCGCCGCTGCCCGGCGCTTTTACCGCGATGTCCGGCCGCGCATCGTAGTAATTCGCGCCGTCGCCGTAGGGGATGAATGCGCTCAGCCCATCCATCCCACCCCGCTGGAAAACGCAGACGAGCACATCGCGGACGGGTCCGCTTCCCACTGGAGCGAAGGCGAGTCGCGGTGCCGCCTTGCGTGTGCGGATGGTTGGGACGTTGATGATTCCCTGCGCCTCAAGGCGCGTGCGGAGGTAACGAGAATGGAAGCGCGACGGGACTTTGAAAAGAGAACGGCTCATCGGATTTTTCGGTTAAGATTTTAGCGCCACTGGAAGAGCGGACTAGCCAGGAGCAGGCCGCAGAGTGTGCCGAGTTTTTCCTCGCGAAGATCGCGCGTGAGGCGAGTCGTCGCGGGGCCACCATTGGCGACGAAGCCGATCAATTCCCCGCGCACTCCAGCGTCGAGTTTTCGCAAAAGGAGCTGTCGCGCACAGCGGTCCACCAGTTCGCCCGCGGTGGCCGCCGGGCCGATGCTGGCATTGAGCGGAGTGTTGAGTCCGTCCGCTGGCCCCGCCGTCAGCGCGTCGTCAGTGACGACTTGCGCGGTGTTCCATCGTTCGAGCAAGCCGTTCGCATTTCCCCAAGCGGTGGCCGGCTCCGGATACCCATTGGGCGGACCCCATCCGTAAGGGACTTGGCCGAGCTTTGAGAGCAGGTAATCCTGATACCAGAAGTCGCTGAATTTCGTCCCGGTCATTCGCAATGCTCCGACGAAAAAATCGAGTGGCTTCCGCAGCTTCACACCCACTGAAGCGGCGAACTCCGTGGAGAGAAACATCGTGCGCAGCACCGGCTTGATCGCCCCATCGTTCGCGGTCCACGTCGCCACCATTCGATCCACGAGCGAAGGGGCAGGGATATCGCTGACGAATCTCGCGGCCAATTTCCGACAGACAAATCGCGCCGTGCTCGGGTGATTCGCGAGCTCGCTGAGCACGGCGATGCCATCGTTCATCCCACCACCGGGCGCGAGGGAGAGGCCGAGCGGCGACTTCGCTCCGTCGTCGTGGGTTTCGGGATCGAAGTGAAATCCTTCTCCCCAAAATTCGTAGTCCGTCGTCCAGCCGGTCAGTGCGCGGGCGACCTCTTTCACGTCGCGCTCGGTGTAACCGCCATCGACGCCGAGCGTGTGCAGCTCCATCACCTCGCGCGCATAGTTTTCGTTCGGGTGCTCGGCGACGTTCAGGTAATTGTCGAGATACTGGAGCATCGCGGGATGCTTCGCGATCGCGAGGAGTAGGTCGCGAAATTTTCCCAGCGCGAGTGGACGGATGACCGCCCGCTGGAAGTCGAGCACGTCCACTTCCAGTTCCTCGCTGGCGACATTGAAATGGTCGCTCCAAAACTCGACGACCCGCTCGTAAAGCTGCGCCGGGCTGGAAGTCGCGCGTCCCACGAAGGTCCGCATCAGCACCTTGTAGGCGACCTCGCTGGCATCCTTCATCCGCAGCAATCGGGCGCGCGGGACTCGCAGGATGCTGGTCGGCGCAATGAAATCCTTGAAGCCGGGCAGCGTTCCTGGCGTGAGCTGCTCTTCGAGATACGCAGAAATGCCAATCTGGGCGATGTGCCCCATGTCGCGCGGGCGCACGCCCCAGGAAATACGATTGAGAAAATGGTAGTTCGCAGCGTCTTTCGGAGACGCGAACGCGGCGGATGCGCCGCCCGGAGCCACGCTCGTGCCGAGACGCAGGAGGAGAGCGAACGCGCCTGTGGATTTGATGAATTCACGACGCGAGAAGGAGTGCGAGGCAGGGGATTCGGTGGCATTCATGGCAGCGGGTGCATGGGAGCCGATAGTCGCGAGGCTCCGCTATTTTTTGAGCAGGAATCAATCCCATCTCCGCGACCGCCTTGCTGAAAGCGGCAGGAGTAATTTGTCAACTTAGCGCGCCTTCTTGGCCCCTGCCTTGCTTATTCAACGGTGAGACACGCAACACTTTGATTTGAGCCCAATGAAGCAACGTATTCTTTTTGTCGATGATGAAGCCATGCTTCTCGAAATGTACCGCCTGGTATTCGAGAGCGATCAGGAGCGGTGGGATATCCAGTTTGCGCCTGGTGCGAAAGAAGCGCTGGAGATGATGGAGAAGGAGCCGTTCGACGTGATCGTGTCGGACATGCGGATGCCGGGGATGAGCGGGGCGGACCTTTTTCAGGAAGTGATGAAGAAGTATCCGAAGTCGTCGCGCCTCATCATGTCGGGCTACTCGGACCAGGAGCAAATCGCGAAGTGCATCGGTGCGACGCATCAGTTCATCGCGAAGCCTTTCGACATCAAACTGCTCAAGAACACGATCTGGCGGGTGTGCGCGCTCGATGGTTGGCTGCTTGATGAGAAGCTGCGTGCCGTCGTCGCGCAGCTCTACAGCGTGCCGAGTTTGCCGTCGCTGTACTTCCGCATCATGGATGCACTCAATTCTCCCGACGCCAGCGTCGATACGATCGGCGCGATCGTGGCGAAAGATCCCGCGATGACGGCGAAGATTTTGCAGCTCGTGAACTCCGCATTTTTCGGCATCGCGCGGAAGGTTTCAAACGCGATGGAAGCCGTGCAGTATCTCGGCGTCGGACGCGTGCGCTCGCTCGTGCTTTCGCTGCATGTGTTCAGTTGCTTCGATAAATTGAAGATCCCGAATTTCTCGATCGAGCGTGTGTGGGGACACAGCATGGCGACGGGAATGCTCGCGCAAAAAATCGCGCGCGCCCAGCACGCTGAACGCAACGATCTGGACGAAGCGTATGTCGCGGGAATGCTCCACGATATCGGCAAGGTCATGCTTGCATCGAGTTTTTCGGATCAATACAGCACGGCGGGGAGCATGGCGGCGGAGCGGAAGATTCCGATGATCGAGGCGGAGCGTGAAGTTTTCGGAGTCACGCACGCGGAAGTGGGTGCCTACCTGCTCGGATTGTGGGGTCTGCCGATCTCCATCGTGGAGGCGGTCGCGCTGCATAACACCCCACGCTTTTCTGGCGTAAAGTCCTTCTCTCCGCTCACGGCGGTGCATGCCGCGAGTATCTTTGAAAACGAGATCTTCGAGAACTCGGTCGGCGTGCCTGCGTCCAAAATCGACGACGAATACATGGCGAGCCTGGGTCTCACCGAGTCGGTGGAGGAATGGCGCGACATCGCGCGCGAAGCACTCGGCGGCGTCGCGGCGGCTTAAGCTCCGCGGGCCGATTGATCGCTGCTCTCGCGGGTCGGAGCGTGATCGCTGGCAGTCGCCGGAGGATGCGAGGCGTGCCGCGTCGCGCTGGTCTGGGAGGCAATTCTGCGATGCTTCTTCCGGTCAAAGCCGACGAGCTTGTGGTTGTCCTCATCCCACAGCCGAAAATAAAGGGACTTCAAACTGGTGCGGAGCGTGATCGGCTTGATCCCGCTGAAGATGGGATGCGATTCGTGGCAGCGCTGCAGGTTGTAGTTCGGGATGCGCGAGCTGAGATGGTGGATGTGATGGAAGCCGATGTTGCCCGTGAACCACTGGAGAATCGCGGGGAGCTTGTAGAAGGAGCTGCCTTGCAGGGCGGCTGCGGTGAAATCCCAGTCTTCGCGCCGTGCCCAATACGTGTCCTCGAACTGATGCTGCACGTAAAACATCCAGACGCCTGTCGCGCCGCCGACCATGGTGACGGCGAGCTGGATGAGGAGATAGTTTTTCACGCCGAAGATGAAGCTGAGCGTGACGACCATCGTGAGGATGGCGGCATTCATCCACCAGACGGAGTGCCAGTCGCGCGCGCTCGCGCCTTTCGTGGAGAATCGCTCGCGGACGACGAAGAGATAAAACGGGGCGACGAAGAGGAGCACGAGGGGATGCCGCACCGTGCGGTAGCCGAGCCGGCGCCACCGCGATGAGGCACGATATTCTTTCACCGTCATCGTCCAGACATCGCCCGTGCCGCGCCGATCCAGATCGCCGGAACTGGCGTGGTGAATGGCGTGTTCCCAACGCCAATGGTAGTAGGGCGTAAAATTCAGCAGCCCGGCGATGAAGCCCGTGATGTCATTGGCCAGCCGCGATTTGAAAAAAGAGCCGTGTCCGCAGTCGTGGAAAATGATGAAAATCCGCACGAGTAATCCGCCGGCGATGATGGCGAGCGGGAGCACGAGCCACCAGGAAATCGCGACGGCGAGATACATGAGATACCAGACGAGCGCGTACGGCCCGAACGTGTTCACGAGCTGCCAGACGGCGCGGCCGGTCGAGGCTTGCTGGAACTCTGCCACGATTGCTTTCCACTCGGCGACGCTTGGTTGCGATTTTGCGGGCGTGGCGGCGTTCGCGTGATTGAGAGAAGTGATGGACATGGGCGTACGAATTCGGCGGAAACCAAAGCATCGCGGATAATCTCGGGGATGCACGGGGAAAGGTGGAGCCCGCTATATTTGTGCCTCCGCGAGGCCGGGGGTTTCTGCGTGTCACGCGCCGCCGAGCCATCTACGAAATACGGATGATTTCCACCTTCTCTCTCTCGTGAACTTTGATGTCGTAATCGCGGGCGGCGGATTTGCCGGAGTCAATTGCGCGCAGGCCCTCGCCAAAGCGCTGGGGCATGGAAGCGAGAAGCGCGTGGCGCTGATCGCGGATCAAAACTACATGCTCTTCCAGCCGATGCTGGCGGAGGTCGCGGGCTCGTCGCTTTCGCCCCGGCACGTCGTGAACGCCCTGCGTGGATTGTGCCGCGGCGTGACGGTCCTGCGCGCGGAAATCAAATCCATCGACCTCGCCGCGCGCACTCTCGAACTCAGCGCGGGCGCATTCACTCCAAACGTGCAGGTCGGCTACGGGCACCTCGCGCTGACGCTCGGCGGCACCGTGGATCTCAGCCGCGTGCCGGGGATGCCGGAGCACGCCTTTCTCATGAAAAATGTGGGCGATGCCATGAAGCTGCGCGGCGCGCTGCTCGATCGTTTTGAAGAGGCAAACTTGATCGCCGACACCGCTTCGCTCCCGCGCCTGCTCACGTTCGTAGTCGTGGGGGGCGGATATTCGGGCGTGGAAACGGCGGGGCAATTGCTCGATCTCGCGGACAGCGTGCGCGAGTTGTATCCTCGGATCGCAGGCGAAGAATTCCGTGTCGTGCTCATTCAAAGTGGCCAGCACTTGCTGCCGGAGATCAGCGAAGACCTGGGCATTTATTGCGAGGAAAAGCTGCGCGCGCGGGGCGTGGAGATCATCCTCGGCACGCGCGTGACCTCGATGACGGCCGGCAAGGTAACGCTCAGCGACGGACGCGTGATCGCGAGTCACACCGTCGTCTCGACTGTCGGAAACGCGCCGCACCCGCTCATCGCGCAGCTTTGTGCAAAGGCTGGACTCGCGAATGAAAAGGGCCGGCTCATGACGGAGCCGACGCTGCGAGTCGTGGGCCAGCCGCGATTGTGGGCCGCTGGAGATTGCGCGGTGGTGCCGAAAGTGGGCGGCGGAACTTGTCCGCCGACAGGGCAGTTCGCGATGAGG
>JANLQB010000745.1:0-14512 GCA_031367565.1 Verrucomicrobiota bacterium | reverse complement strand
TTGCCGCCGGCGGAAAACGCACATCCGGTCGATGAAGAACTGCGCCGCGCGTTTGTGCTCAAGTTCCAGCAATCCACGGGACCGATCACGGCGAAGGGTGTCGAGGACACGGCGTTCTATGTTTTCAACCGACTCGTCGCGTTGAACGAAGTCGGCGGCGAACCCGACGCGAAGGGCGCGACCATCGAGGCTTTTCATCAGCAGAACGCCGCACGGCTCGCGACGTTCCCGCATTGCCTGCTGGCGACTTCGACGCATGACACGAAGCGTAGCGAAGACGTGCGCGCCCGTCTCACTGCGCTCTCCGAATTACCGGAGGAATGGAGCCGCGCCGCTCGCCGCTGGCAGACGATGAATCGCAAACATCGTCGCGAAATCGAGGGCGAGTCCGCACCCGATGCCAACGAAGAGTATCTGCTTTACCAGACGCTGCTCGGCGCATGGCCGCTCGAAGGTTTGCATAGCGGGAACCGCGGGAGTTTCATCGCACGCATTCAAGACTACATGGTGAAGGCGCTGCACGAGGCGAAGGTGAACAGCAGTTGGATGGAACCCAACGCGGCATGGGATGAAGCGGTGTGCGAGTTCATCGCCGCGATCCTCGCGCCCGGTCGAAACCGATTCCCGCCCAGCGTGGAGCGGCTGGCTTCCCGCATCGCGGAAATCGGCGCAATCAATTCGCTCACGCAAACGGTGCTAAAACTCACCTGCCCCGGCGTGCCCGATTTCTATCAAGGCAGCGAGTTGTGGGATTTCAGCCTCGTCGATCCCGATAACCGCCGCCCGGTCGATTACGCGCAGCGGCGGCAGCGGTTCGATGAAATCGCCAACGCCGATCTGCGCGAGCTGCTGGAGCACTGGCGCGACGGGCGTATTAAGATGTCCACGATTCATCGTCTGCTCGCGCTTCGGCACGAATACGCGGCGATGTTTGCGCAGGGAGAATACCGCGCGCTTTCCGCGGAGGGTGCGCAGGCGAATTCCGTGATCGCTTTCACCCGGGAGCACGCGGGCGCGGCGGTGCTGGTGGTCGTGGCTCGCCACGTCGCGCGCCTGCACTTTCCGCCGGTGGGTGGAGAGTGGACGGATACCCTCGTTACGGCGGCGCACCGGGAGAGCGCTTGGCGCGATGTCTTCACTGGGCGCGAGTTTGCTGGCGAGCGGCTGCTAGTTTCGGACCTCCTCCGCACCCTTCCGTTCGCGGTGCTGGTGGTGGAATCGTGAACTGATGTGCGGGTCAGGGCGCGGCCTGACGATCATCTCCCAGATACCCGCCGATCACAGGGAAAATATGCAACCCGCCGACCCCACGAGCAGCGCGCAAAGCCGAAGCGCCGACCTCGGCCAGCCCTCCCAAATCATCCGTCATCTCAGTACCCCATATTTAACCATGAAAACTTCACTGCTACTCGTTGTCTCAATTCTTTCCGCACAAATCCTTTGCGCGCAAAACGTCATTCCACCCACCCCGCCCAGCGTGCGCGATGGCTTTACCAAGTCTGGCACCGACATCGTGTTCACTCGCGATGGGGCGACTCAAAAACTCGAAAAGGAAATGCTAATGACCAACGGAATGAAAGTGCGGCCCGACGGCAGCGTGATGCTTCCCAATGGTGACAAGGCATCCCTGCGCAATAACCAACTGCTGACCTTGCAAGGCACCTTTGAAGACGTGGCGCTCACGCCGCAAGGCACCGCACCGGTGACTTCCGGCGGATCGCCACTCATGAAGAAGGGTGCGGAAGTGGGCATCTCCGCCACCGATGGCGTCAGTGTCACCGCAGGCGCAGCGGTGGTGACTCGCAATGGCTCGACGGCGCAACTCGACAAGGAACTGAGGCTGCCCAATGGCATCCGCGTGCAACCGAACGGCGAGGTGACTTTCGCGGACGGGAAGAAGATGATTCTGCGCGGGGATCAAGTGATGGCCTTCGACGGCTCGATCGTGGACGCGCCACCGACCCCCAACCCAGCACCGGCCATGCAGCAGGGCATCGTCTTTCACGAGGGGCACGCTTACCTGCTCCGCGGTGGCCGGGCTTATATCATCGACGCGACCCTCGTGCCGAACGGGCAGATGATGATAGCCAATGGCTCGCTCGCTCCGATGCAACCGGGCGTTGATTTTTCTCCAGCGCCAGCGGCTGGTGCGGCACCTCGAAATAATAACGGGACGGGCGACACCTCTGGCATCCTGGACTTTAACCGCTCCGGGAATCCGCCTCGCCGCAATACTGCGCCTGGCGGCCCCAGCCCTCTCGCTCCAACTCCTGGTGCAAACGGGGGTGGCACTGCCAAATAGGCTGCGCTTATTCCGAGCATACTAACATGAACGACAAGCTACCCGGCGGCAGACGTACCTTTCTGGGAAGGCTGGCGACTGCTGGCGCCGGGGCACTAGTCGTCCGTTCGGTTCGAATCACGGAGGCTGCGGCGAAAGACGAAGACGCCAGCTTTTCTCCAAATGAGAATCTAGCCGCGCTAGGTGAAGTGCCGCGCCGGAAGTTTGGCAAGACCGGGGCGATCGTCTCCGCGATGGGTTTGGGCGGGCACACCTTCGCGATGGCGAAGAGCGAGGCCGAGTCGATTCGCATCGTGCAGGAGGCTGTCGATGGAGGCATCACCTTTCTGGATAACGCATGGGAATATCACGAGGGAAGGAGTGAGGAGTTAATGGGCCGCGCGCTGGCGGAAGGCGGGCTGCGCGACAAGGTGTTCCTGATGACCAAGTGCTGCTCGCATGGCCGCGATAAGAAGGTGGCCATGCAGCAACTCGAAGAATCTCTCCGCCGGTTGCGCACCGATCACCTCGACCTCTGGCAGATTCACGAGTGCGTTTATGACAACGATCCCGAGCGGCACTTCGCTCCTGGCGGTGCCATCGAGGCGCTGGTCGAGGCGAAGCAACAAGGGAAGGTCCGGTTCGTCGGTTTCACCGGGCACAAAGATCCCGCGATCCATCTCGAAATGCTGTCGCACGATTTCCCCTTCGACGCGTGCCAGCTTCCGCTCAGCGGATTTGACGCGCACTTCCGTTCCTTCCAAAAGCGCGTGCTTCCCGAACTCAACAAACGCGGCATCGCACCCATCGGCATGAAGAGCCTGAATGGCACGGCAGAGGCGGTGAAGAAAGGCGTCATCAAAGCCGCGGATGCGATCAGCTATGCCATGAGCCTACCAGTCGCGGTGACCGTGAGCGGCATAGATTCGCTGAAAGTGCTGCGTGAAAATCTACGCACCGCGCGAGCCTTCACTCCGATGAATCGGGATGAGCGGGTAGCTTACGAAAAGCAATGCGCGGCCCACGCTGGCGATGGTCGTTTCGAGTTGTATAAGACCACGGCAAAATTTGAAGGCCCGCCTGGTCGCGAGCAACACGGATTTCCGCCGCAGGAAAAGGTGCCCGCTTGAATCAACCTTCATGCCAGCCATCTCTCGTTTGATTCTCTCTGCCGGGCTTTGGTTCACCGCGCTATCCCCCATGATGGCTGCAACCATGCCCCTGTCAGCTTTCGCCGATGGGAAACCCGCTTTCGATCCGGTGCGATTCTTCAACGGACACACGCGTTCCTGGGGTATATTTGAAAACAGAAAGGGCGAGCCCACGGAGCGCATCACCACGGAGACCTGGGGCCGCATGGTGAAAGGCGAACTCCATATTGAGCAGGATCTCTACATCGGCACCAAGCCGCGCTCGCACCGCTCATGGAAGATGCGCCGTCTCGACGCGCATCATTTTGAGGCCACCGCCAACGATGTCGTCGGCACCGCACGCGGCGTAGCCTCCGGCAATGCCTTCTTCTGGACGTTCACCCTTGCCCTCAAGCCGGGCCATCCGCTCTACAACGTCCGCATGACCCAGCACATGTATCTCCAGCCGGACGGGAAGACGATGATGAACCGGGATAGCATTCGGAAGTTTGGCATCGTGGTGGCGGGGGTGACTGAGCAGTTTCGACGTTTGTAATGCGCTTGCTTGGGCCACAGCGCCGTATGTCCCCGCGTCATCTGCTCCCGTTGGTAAAGGATGCCGCCTCCGAATGGGTGCATGACGGCGCGATGCGCCTCAGTTCGTCGCTGGCGTATTACGCGATCTTTTCGCTGGCACCGCTGCTCGTGATCGTGATCTCGATGGCCGGGCTGGTTTTTGGAGAGGAAGCGGCGCGCGGGCAGTTGGCGCACGAAATCGCCACCCTGGCAGGCACGGGCGCGGGCGAGGCGATTCAATCGGCGGTGCAATCGAGCGCGGCGCGGAAAGCGACTGGGGTGCTGGCCACGATCATCAGCACGGTGGTGCTGCTCTTTGGTGCGTCCACGGTTTTCGCCGAACTCAAAGACGCGCTGAACTCCATTTGGGGTGTCGTCGTGAAGCCGGGCCGGCCGTTTTTAACGCTCATGCATGACCGGTTCTTTTCCTTTTCAATCGTGCTAGCGATCGGTTTTCTGCTGCTCGTTTCGCTGATCATCAGCGTCCTGCTGACAGCCTTGGGAATCTACATGAGCGGACGCTTTCAGCTTCCCCCGGCAGTCTGGCAGACGTGGGATTTTGTCATCTCCTTCGCCGTCGTGAGCGGGCTCTTCGCGATGATCTTCAAACTGCTGCCCAACGTGCTGATTCGGTGGCGGGACGTGTGGCTCGGCGCGGTCACGACCGCCTTGCTATTCACCCTCGGCAAGTTCGTGATCGGTTACTACCTCGCCACCAGCAGCATCGCTTCCAGCTTCGGCGCGGCTGGCTCGGTCGTGATTGTGCTGACCTGGATTTACTACTCCGCCTGCATCCTCTTCTTCGGGGCGGAGATTACCAAAGGTTACGCGCGCAAGTTCGGTTTCGGGATCGTGCCGAACAGCCGCGCCGTGCTCATCGATGACCTGCTCCGGGCGAGACTGGGGCTGACTTCTGCAACCATTGAGGCCGCCTCGACGCCGCCTAGTGTTCCGCCGCCAACGGCCGAAGTTCTGCCCAAGGCGTAAGCCCGCCTACGCGTTCGCTGTAGAAGCGGAGTCTGCGGAGGTTTGCGGCGCGTGTTTGGCGATCTCTTCCATGACTTCGCTGGCATATTCGAGGAGCATCTGCTTTTCGCGTTCGGTGATCTGGCGCGGTTTCATGTCAATCAGGCAGAGTGCGCCGATGGGCTGGCCATTCGGCGCGAGGAGCGGGACGCCCGCGTAAAATCGAATGCCGTGTTCCTTAAGCAGCGGATTGTTCGCAAAACGCCGGTCGCGCGCGAGGTCTTCGATGACCATCACCTGGTTCTTCGCAACGACGTGGCCGCAGACGGAAATGCTACGCGGCGTCTGGCGCGCCACGGCGAGATCCGCGGGCAGTCCGATCTGCGATTTGAAAAACTGCCGGTCACGATCAATCAGCGTGATGAGGACGATGGGCACCTCGAAGACGCGCGCGACCTTCGCGGTGATGCGATCGAAGACTGGCTCGGCTTCGGTGTCCAGCAGGTTCAGCGCGGCGAGCGCGGCGAGGCGCTCGTCCTCGTCGGCGGGAATCGGCGCGGCCGTCATCTCTTCAGTCAGCGGTGGCGCGAGCTTTGCAATTTGCGCGAGCGCGTCGGCGAGCGTGGCGACCACTTCATCGGCACCCGAATCGCGCAGGCGGCTGGCCGCTTCGGTTACTTCGTCGGTGGCACCCCAGAGGCCGATCACGATTTTTTGTTTCGGCAAAAGCGTCCGCAATTTCAGGCAAAGATAACGCGCGTGGATGACCGTGGAAGGGGCCACGACCGAGATGCAGACGACATCGACGTCCGCCTTTTCGACGAGGGCAAGCAACTCCCCGGCGACCAGTTTCGCGGGTGCATTTTGCACGCCGAAACCCTGCTGACGCAGCAACTGCATCAGCATGGCACCGGCGAGTTCATCGCGGTCTGCGCGGGCGGGCAGGCAGAAGACGCGGCAGTCCGGGGCAAGCGCGGGCGGCGGCGGGGCTGCGTTGTCGGCTGCGGACTCGGCGTTTTCCTCAGCCGCCTTGGTCGGTACCGCCGGTCGCGTGCCGAGATCCTCGATGATGTCGCGCATGCTCTGCTTGAGGTTGGCGAGCTGCTCTCCATCCAGCAGCTCCGCGCGGGCATCGGTCTCCGCCGCGGTGAGCGCCGGGATGAACACAGAGTCGTAGAGGGCGGTGAGGGTGTTCGCTTCCAAATACGACTCGACGAGTTCCAATTCGTCGCGGTCGCCGGGCGTGAGCAGGCGATGGTAGCAATCCTCGGCGGGCGTGAGTGCTTCCTCATCACTGAGCACCACGCTGAGGAAAGACAGGCGCGGAACATGCCGCCCCATGACCACGAGGCAGACGGTGAGCGGCGTCGCGAGCACCAGGCCGAGCGCCCCCCACAGCCACGTCCAGAAAACCGCCGCGACGATAAGCGCGATCGAGGAGACGCCGGTGTGCGCGCCGTAAAGCCAGGGCTCCATCACGTTGTTCAGCAGCAGCTCGGTGCCGGCGAAAAGCGCGACGGTCAGTACGGGCATCGTCCAGTGCGGCGAAATCGCGAGCGCGAGGATCGCGGGCAGAATCATCGCAACCCAAGGCCCGATGTAGGGAATGAAGCGCAGGATCGTGCCGAACGCGCCCCAGAGCAGGGCATTCGGCACGCCAATGAAATAGAGGCCGATCGCGATCACCGTGCCGTAGGTGACATTGACCAGAAGCTGCATGAGCAGGTAGCGCGAAACGCGGTGGCCCGCGTCGTCCATCGCGCGCGTGGTGGCGCTGATCCGCCCCTGGCCGATGAGCCGGATGAGCCGGTTGCGCAAATCTTCACGCTGGAGCAGCATGAAAATTACGAGCACTAGAACCAGCGCGGCCATTCCCAAAGGCCCAAGCAGCGGTGCGATGATGGACTGAATGAGTTGGATGGGATTGCCTTTGGATGTCTCGACGACTTGGACCGGCACCGCCAATGACGGCGCGCTTGGCGGAGAAGAGACCGCGGTCTGAGGTTTGCCAGTGTCCTGCGTGATCGTCGGCGCTGGGGGTGCCGTCCCGCCGGGCAACTCCTGTTTCAGCTCCTCGACGGTTTCCGAGAGCTTTGTGAACGCGCCCCCTTTCGGCGCATCGAAGGCGTGCATCTTGGCCGCGATGTTGCCTTTGTACTCGGGCAGCTTCGTCGCCAGATCGACGAGTTGCCGGGTGAGCATCCAGCCCGCCGCACCGAGGCCGGTAAAGATCAGCGCGACGACCACCAACACGGCTGCGATACGGCCAATCCACCGCTCAAAATAGCTGACCAGCGGCGACAGCAGAAAGGTCAGCAGCGCCGACAGCGCGAGCGGGATCAGCAATTCGCGGGCGAAATAGAGCGTCGCAACGATGAAAGACGTTAGTGCGACAGTCCAGATGCCGACGAGCGCATCGGAGGCGGAGGTTTTGATTTTAGGTGTGTGCATTCTGAAACGGGGTGCGCGCCACTCCGCGCGAAAGTTCGGTAGTGCGCCGAGCCTGCTCCCGCAAACTCCCGGTTGGCCAGCCCCCTATTTTTGGACGGTAATTTCAACCCGGCGATTCTGCCGGCGACCGTCGGGGTTATCCGTCCCATCGGCGTTCTGATTCGTGGCGGCCGGATTCTCTTCGCCCATCCCTTTGGTGGTGATCGCCGCCGCCGCGACGCCATGTTTCACGAACCAGTCTCTAACCGCCTCGGCGCGTTTTTCCGACAAGAGCAGGTTGGATTTCGCGCCGCCCTGATTGTCCGTGTAGCCAATGATGGAGACTTTGCTGTCGCGATATTGGGAGAGAACCACGGCGACTTTTTCGAGACTCTTTTCGCCTTCAGGTTTCAGTGCCGCCTTGCCGGAATCAAACGCCACGTCGCCCTGCAAGTTGATGGTCACATTCTTTTCGGTCTCTTTCGCCTGCAGCTCCTTCTTGGCCGCGTCGATCTGCATCTGCTGTTTCTGGAGATCGATTTCCTTTTTCTGGAGATCGAGCTCCTTTTGCTTGAGTTCGAGTTCCTTCTTCGCCGGAGTCGGCGAAGCGGTCTGGGCGTGAGCGGGGAGCGCCGAAACGGCGACGAACGCCGCGACGATGAAGGCGCGGGTGTTGAATAGGGATTGGCAATGCATTGTGGGTGTTTGAATGGGGATATTTTTGACTGGAAAATCTATCAGCAGGCGGCTGGCTTTAGTTACGCAACTCATGAGGCATCTGCGCGTCTCGGTGTTCTCGTGTTTTTCGTCATCCTTCTTTACATGCTCGTCGTGCTTTTGCTCTTCGAGCTTGTGTTGATTCTTCGGTGAGTTATGGCCCATAGGCTTACCTTACGCGGTTTCCAGCGTGGATGAGTGTATGGCGGGAAAATGCTTTTGCGAAGATCCATCCACTTGCCGGTCGTCCGCCGATTGATGACCACCCCGCATTTTTCCAAGTGAGGCGGCGCTTCGTGCAGAAGAAGCATGCATACCTTCCGATACCCACTTATGAATTTCCAAACACTCACCGGCAATCGCGTCTTCAAACTGCTCAAGGCCACCTTTGACGACTGGATGGAAGACAACGCGCTGCGGCTCAGCGCCGCGCTGGCTTACTATTCCACGTTTTCGATTGCCCCGCTGCTCGTCATCGCGATCAGCGTCGCCGGGCTCGTGCTTGGCGAAGAAGCGGTGCGTGGCGAACTCGGCCAGCAACTTCAAAGCTATATCGGCAAACAGGCGGCGGAGGGTGTGCAGACCATGGTGCAGAGCGCGTCGAAACCGTCTGACGGCTGGCTCGGAGCCACCATTGGTTTCGCCACGCTCATGCTCGGGGCGGCGGCGATCTTCGGGCAGCTCAAGGACGCGCTGAATACGATCTGGGAGGTGAAGGCGAAAGGCGGCGGAGGCGTCTGGGGATTTCTCCGCGCTCGGCTGTTGAACTTCGGCGTCGTGCTGGTCATCGGCTTCCTGCTGCTTATCTCGCTGCTGCTCACGACGGCGCTAGCCGCGATGAGTGGCTACGTCGAGCACTTCATCGGAGTGCCGTCCTTCCTCGGCGCGATGGTGGGGTTCGTGATTTCGTTTGGTGTCGTGACCACGCTCTTCGCTTTCATTTTCAAAGTGCTGCCCGACGCAGAGATCGAATGGCGTCATGTCTGGATTGGCGCGGCTGTTACCGCGCTACTTTTCGAGTTGGGAAAATTCGGTCTCGGCTTTTACCTCGGACGCGCCAGCACGGCTTCGAGCTTTGGCGCGGCGGGCTCGGTGGTGCTGCTCTTACTATGGGTCTATTACGCGTCGTGCATCCTGCTCTTCGGAGCGGAGTTCACTCAGGTGTATGCGCGCGAAACCGGCCACGAAATCAAGCCCACGGCGGGCGCGGTTCCAGTGACGGCGGAAGCCCGCGCGCAGCAAGGCCTGACACCGGTCGCCGTGATGCAGGCCGATCCGCCCAAGCCACTCCTCATCCCGATCGCCGCGACCCCGCTGGGTGCAAATCCTCTCGGCATGTTGCTGGCGGTCACCGGTGGCGCGTTCCTCGTGGGGATGCTCGCCCGGCGTCACGCGGAGGCCGCGGAGCCGCCGGTGACACGCATTCGCGAAGGCTTGGCGGACTTCGGCGGTCAGGCCACTGACAACCTGGCCGCTCTCCTCCAGCGCGCCCGTCGCGAAGTCGCCCGCCGCATCGGCTGAAGCGTCAATCAGCGCGGCGTGTGCGACCGGCTCAAATAGCGATCCTTGACCCACCGCAGCAGCGCGGGTTTGGCAAAATCGAGGCCAAACTTCAAGGCCGTCAGAGCAAAGGCCGCTTTGCCGGCCTTCGCGGCAGTCTCCGGGCGAATGGCTGGGCCGCGGGCCACCAGTTTCCGCCGCGCCGATCCGAGCCTAGAAAGCAGCAGCCCAAGCAGCGCCGCGCCACCAAACCAAACCGCTGGGTAGGCGCGGAAACTTCGCTTTAGCTTTGCGCCAAAATCGAAGTCGTGGCGCAGGGCCGCGGTGTAGCCAGTGAGCGCAGCACGGGACGCGGCAAGTTCGGCGATCAGTTCTTTCCGGTCAGGTGAGTTAGCCATTGTTGATCCTTTTTAAGTTCCGCCAGCGTGTTTTCGAACGCACCGGCCTTGCAACGCCGCCGCGCTATCCACAACAGCAAGCCCGCGCCGCCCAGATGCAAAAGCGCCGCGCCACCCATGACCGCGATCCACGCGCTGCCTCCGCCAAAAGCTGCGCCGATCGCAAAGACTGTCGCAACAATCAGGAAGACATAGCCAAGCACCGCGATAAAGAGCGCGCCGGCTACCATCGCCGCCGCGACACCATAGTTCGCGCCTGCCTCTTTGGCTTCCAGCCCGGCGAGAGTCAGCCGGGCCTTTAGGTATTGCAGCAGCGTGGCCAGCCAGCAGGCGGCGTGCGCCAGCAAGCCGGTTGGGTCCACGCGAGAAGTGGGTTGTTTCATTTATCTTTCAAAGTCATGCAAGCAGACAGAGCGCGCGGGATTTTCGCGAAAACAATGACGGGCGTCTGGTTGCACATGCTCACCTATCGCAACGCGCCGTCTCTCAGCGCGTATTGTTATGTCGAGAAATGTGCTTAAAAGGGCGAAAAAAAACGTTCGCCTTCGCAAAACATTCGTAAGCGCAGCCCGCCGGCGAGTCGCGAAGAATCACATAACAAAAAGGAATCGTGTCAGCAAATCGGAACCCCGGTCGCGCACGCCTCCCAACTCAACTCACTCATTATGCACAACGACGATCCCACAACTTCCACTACCACCCAGGCTGCCGCTGAGAGCGCAACGCAAGCCTGGGAGACGACGAAAGAGAAAGCTAGCGAGGCACTGCACACCAGCGAGCGTTACGTGCGAGACAACCCCGGGACTTCTGTGCTCAGCGTCTTCGGTGGCGGGCTGCTTCTTGGCGTCCTCATCGGCTGGAGTTTGGCGCGCGAAGAGAGGGACGACTATCCCGCGAGCACCCGTAAATTTCTCAAACGCTGGGGCCATAAGCTGAACCTCGACTGATCGCACTATGCCTTCCACGAAGGTCACGCCCGGCTCTGACCGCAGCCCCGAACAATTCATCGCGGACCAACTCGCTGCGCTCAAAACCAACGCGCAACGCTGTCTCGACGACGTAGGCGCGCAAACCCAACTCCACCCACACCAAACACTCCTTTGGGCGTTCGGTGCGGGCTACGCACTGCGGGTGCTCCCTACCACGCGCATCCTGGGTGGAGTGACCAGTCTGGCGCTCGCACTCCTCAAGCCGGCGGCGCTTATCTACGGCGTATCGAAGCTCTGGTACGCCACGCAGAAAAGCGCATCGCCGGACCGCCAGCAGAAACTTTCGTAATCAGGCAAGCCGCCGTTCACCTCGGCACCAACCAGCCAGTTAGCACCACGTCTGTGGGAATGTTCATCAGCCTCATGTCCAAGATTTTTGGGCAAGCCACACCCGCGCCAGCCGCACCCAATAGCACGCCAGCGGCAGGCCTCGCAGCTGCTTCCGCTCCCGCGGCTCCGTCGAAATCAGCCGCAGTGGCGTCGCCCGTGGACGTGGCGGCAATTTTCGATGGTTTGGTCGCCAAGAACTCCGAGAGGTTGGACTGGAAGAAATCCATCGTCGATTTGCTCAAGCTCGTGGGCATGGACAGCAGCCTTTCCGCACGAAAAGAACTCGCCGCGGATCTCCATTATTCCGACGATCAAAGTGACTCCGCCACGATGAATATGTGGCTGCACAAAGAGGTGCTCAAGAAGCTCGCCGCGAACGGCGGCAAGGTGCCAGCCGAACTGCTCGACTAGCCTTTTGCGCGCTCCTGCTAAAATAAAATGACTTCTCTCGCTGACCGTCTTCTAGTGTTCCCGACGATGCTCATCCTCGCCGGTTGCGATCCCGCGCCGTCGGTGGCTCCAGTCGTGCAGCCTGCCGTCGAGTTGAATCGACCGGCGGCTGGCAAAAAAGCGGGAGATTTGACGCAGCGGCAGGCCGCATTTCTGAATCGCCTGCGCGAAGCCGATCCGCAGCAGCGGACTATCGATCGCGCGCTGCTCAATGAGCAGAACGAACTCGGCCTGATCATGGATCGCAGCGTCGAGATGGATAAGATCCCGGCCTTGATGAAGACGATGCTCGCGCAGATGGCGCGCGAGTTTCCCGCCCAAGATTTAACCGTAATCGCCTACGCGCCCTCGGCCCCGCCGCGCAAGATCGGCACCGCCCGCCTGAACGGCCATACCCGCGACATGACTTATACACCCGAACGCTAACTCACCCAATATCCATCCCGAACTGACTACCTATTATGCCTGGAACTGTAGATGACTTCATAAGCCGCTTCGGTGGCGAGAAAACTCTCGATGACCGCGAAGCCGCGCAATACCACGATCGCTTCGTTTCGACGCACCCGGACGATCGCGAGTTCGACAACCGCGCTTACCACGACGGGGCCACGGAATATCTCGGAAAACTGCCCAACGATCAATTCAACAGCGCAGCCCGCCGCGCTGTCGCCGATGCTCCGCCACAGGAGCGCAAGGGCTTGCTCGGCGGTCTGATGAGTGCCTTGGGCAATGGCGGCGGGGCCGTGAGCGGACTTGGCGGAATCGCCAGCATGCTCGGGCTCGGCTCGACCGATCCGGAGAAGATGAGCGAGGACGACGCCGCGCGAGTGATGAACTATGCCCGCATCGAACGGCCCGAGGTGCTCCGCCAGACGGTGGAAGAAAAGCCGTGGTTTGTGAAAGCGCTCGGCAATCCGGTGGTAATGGGCGCACTGACCCTGGCCGCCGCGAAGCTCTTCAGCAACCAGCGCAACAAGGCAGCCGGACGCTAACCGCGCATCAATTCAACCCAGTCCTAAGACACAACACTCACCAACCCTTATGGGCATCATTTCCGCCATCATCATCGGCCTCATCGTCGGGGTCATCGCAAAGTTCCTCATGCCGGGCAAAGACCCCGGCGGCTGGATCGTCACCATCCTTATCGGTCTCGTCGGCTCCTTCATCGGAAGCTATCTCGGCCAGGCCCTCGGCCTTTATCATCAGGGCGAGCCCGCGGGCTTCATCGGCTCGATCGTCGGCGCGATGATCCTGCTCGGCCTCTACCGACTCATCGCCAAGCGAAGCGCTTAGTTGTCCCATGTAGCTACCAAACCAATCCATCTAGGAAACTTGATACCCTCATAGATCTCTACATCCTCGAATTGAAAGACCTCTACAGCGCGGAGAAGCAAATCATCGTCGCGCTGCCGAAGACGGCTAAAGCCGCGACCAATGCCAAGCTCGCCGCGGGCTTCAAAGAACATCTCGAACAGACCAAGGAACACGCGGCGCGACTGGAGAAGATCCTTACCAGCCACGGCCAGACAACGCGCGGGCCGAAGTGCCTCGGAATGGAAGGCGCGCTTAAGGAGGGGGCGGAGAGAATTGAGGAGGAAGCCGATGAAGAAGTCAGAGACGCGGGTCTGATCGGTGCCGCGCAACGTGTGGAGCATTACGAGATGGCCGGCTATGGTTGCGCGCGCACCTATGCCGAGTTGCTTGGCGACAAGGAAGGAGCGAAGCAGCTTCAAATTACGCTTAACGAGGAGGCCGATACCGATAAGAAGCTTACCAAGCTCGCCACATCGGTAATCAACATCGCGGCTAAAAAGTAGCAGCGAGCCGCTTATTCCCCCTCAAGCTCCTCCTCGTCGTGATTTCGGCGGTGCGGTGCTGCAGGGAAATGACCTGAGCGACAATGAAGCGCGGATACTATGGCCCTACAAGGACGACTCAGGTATCGAGGAACGCTGCCTGCATCTGCGCAGCCACCGGCCCCTCCACGCGATAATACGAAGCGCGCCACTCGCCGGGTGATTGCGCCTCACCGTCCCCATTCTTCCGCGATAACCCACGCTGCCGGTGAAGCCGACCCGGCCATCGACGACGAGCAGCTTGCGACGCGCGCGGTGGTTGGCACGGCCTAAATTTGAGAGGTGATAAATTTCCAGTTGCACCTCTGCGGCTTTCATCTTTCGGAGCGCCTCGCCGTTCACGCAATTACAACCGATCCCTTCCAACAGCACATGCACCTTCACCCCGCTCGCGCCTTGGATGAAAGCGGGTGGCGCTTTCTATCGCGACTAGCATTGCCGGAAATATCCGCGCTCCGTCACGAAACGGTGTCACGAGATTGTCGTCGAAGATCGGCGGTCCGAGCAGTTGGCTCATCAATCGCTCGAATTGCGGGTCGTCGATCCCGAACGGTCCGGCGTTTTATCTTCTCCTCCCCAGAGATAAAGTTGCGAGCGAAGCCAGTCACCGCCGCCGTGACGAGCGCGGTGATGGCGATGGTGAAGACCGGCGAGCGGCAATCTTTCGTTTCTTAAAAATAAAAGAGGGCGGCGAATGGGGTCCCGGGAAAATAAAAACGCCCGCCCACTGCGGGAGCAGTGGACGGGCGCCGTGGGCGGGGATTGTTTTTAGGCGCTTGCGGGCACGCTGCTCTCGCTCGCGGTGGTGATGTCTTCCGCTTTGTGATCTTTGAAGATGGTTTTCGCGCGGTCCTCTTGATCGCCGGTATCGGCATGAACGGAGATGAGG
>JANLQB010000735.1:0-1584 GCA_031367565.1 Verrucomicrobiota bacterium | reverse complement strand
AATCGCGAGGTGGACATCTACATGAACAGCCCGCTGCGCTACGAGGGCCTCACCTTTTACCAATACCAGATGGGCAAGGACGAACGCTCCGCCGTCGGCAACAGCACGCTGCAAGTCGTGAAAAACCCGTCCTGGCTCACGCCGTATTTCGGCTGCGCGATCGTGGCACTCGGGTTGGTGTGGCAGTTCATGTATCACCTCATCGGCTTCATCACGAAACGGAGGACGGCGTAAAACCCGGACATCATTATGAAAAAGTGGATCCCAATTATGGTCGTCGTCATCTTCGCCGGATGGATCGCCGGTTCGATGCGCGTGCCGAAGGACAAGGACGGCGCGATGGCGGTGCAGGAGTTTGGGCGGTTGCCCATCGTCTCCGGCGGACGCGTGCAGCCGATTGATTCGCTCGCTCGCAATTCACTGCTCCAGCTTCGCGAAAAGCAGACGGCGAATATCGAACCGTGGAAGGGCAATTTCGATCATCCGAAAATCCTCTCCGGCACCGAGTGGCTGCTCGCGATGACGATGACTCCGGCCATTGCCGATGCGTGGCCGGTGATCCGCATCGACCATCCTGATTTAAAGGGGATGCTCGCGCTGCCGATGGATGGCGACCGCGAGAAGCTGACGGATGGGAAACATTTTTCGTGGAATCAGATCAAAGGGAAGCTGGAGGATTTGCAGCGCGAGGCGAAGCGGGCGAACGGGCTCGACAGCTCGAAGCGCAATCCTTTCGACCAGGCGATCGTGCGGCTGTGGGGAAACGTGGGGCTCTACATGCGCCTGCAAAACACCGTGCAGCCGCAAAACGCGGGCGATTGGCCGGCGGAACTGGGCGCGTATCTGGCCAGCGTGGACAAAGGCGTCGCCGCCGCGAAGGCGCAGCAGGCGGGCAAGGAATTCGACAAGGACGCGCTCGATGCACTGATGGCGGAGTTGCAGAAATTCGACGCGATGGCGCAGCTTGAGCCGGCGCTCATCGTCCCGCCCTCGAAGACGGGCGGCACGCGCGACGACTGGCAGCGTTCCGGCACAGCGCTCATGGACATCGCGCGCGGAGCCACGCCGGCACCGGCGCTCCAGAGCTACGCGAAAATGAGCGGCGCGTACCGCAACGGTGATGTTTCGGGATTTAATAATGCCGTGCGAAGTTACTTAGCGCAGCTCGGCTGGCAGTTTGGGGAGGATGTCCTGAAGGCAGCAGATGAGCGGCGGTTCAATCAGTACGAGCCATTTTACAAAGCGATGGTCGTCTATATCGCGGCGCTGCTGTGCGCGCTCATCTTTTGGGTGCGGCCAAAGGCGTGGGAAACCTTGCGCCGTTGCGCCGTCTGGCTGGTCGCGCTCGCGCTCATCGTTCATACGAGCGGGCTCATTTGCCGGATGGTCTTGGAAGGTCGTCCGCCGGTGACTAATTTGTATTCGTCCGCGATTTTCATCGGCTGGGGCGCGTGCATTCTCGGGCTGTTGCTGGAGCGTTTTTGGCGGAATGGCGTGGGCGTCGTCGTGTCGTCCGTCGTCGGCTTCATCACGCTCATCATCGCGCACCACCTCTCGCTCGCCGGCGACACCATGGAGATGATG
>JANLQB010000721.1:0-5994 GCA_031367565.1 Verrucomicrobiota bacterium | reverse complement strand
AATCTCCACGAGCGCCGCGCGCAGCGCCACGTCCGCCGTCTGCAGATACTTGGTCATCTGGACGTGCGAGATGTCGAGCGCGCCCGCGACTTTGTCGAAGCCGAATTGCTGGCCGTCTTCGGGCAGCAACTGCTTCACGCGCAACAGCGGCAACCCCAGCAAATCCCGCAGGGTATTCTCATACTCCGTGCGATTCATCCGCCGCACCGAAGTGCGCCCCGAGTGGCTCGCACTCTCCGCCTCACTCGCCACTAGCGAGTCGCCCAGCTCTTTCAAAAAAGCGACCCGCACCGGCTGCGCGGGCTGCTCCTTTTTCTTTGGCGGCATCTCCCCATTCATAACCCGGTCGAAAAGATGCACGAGCAATTGCGCCTGCTCCGGCCCAGCATGATCGAGCGAAACCTTCTCCAGATTCAGCCCGCCTTTCTTCGAGTCCGCATCATGGCAGTCTGCGCAGTGCTGCTCCAAAAATTCCCGTGCCGCAGGACTGAATTCCGCCGCCGCGAGCGGCAGAACGATGAGTGCGAGGCAAAGTAAGAAGAAGCGCCGGACGGTGGTCATTGGTTGCAGCGGTAAAGTGTCTTAAAGGCCGGTGTCTTTGAGTAAATTCCCGCCCGCTCCGAGTGCGGTCGCCCCCCGGCGATTTCCAGCGAGGCCGCGTTCAGGATCATCGTCAGCATGTCCTGCGGGCCAGTCCATCCGCGGTTGATATGGGAGAAATAGGACTCGTTGCTCGGCAAGTCGGAGACGCCCTGGAAAGCCGCCCACGAGTAGCTCCACACCTCGGGCACTGCGGACTGCGGCAACTGCCAGGAATTGAAAACGCAAAGCGGGTAACGCTTCGGTTCCGAGATCGCCAGCGCGTCATCCATATCCCACGCAAAACGCGTGAGCCGCGGCAGCGTGTGCCTGGCGCGAAAGTTTGGTTTGGACTGCGACTTCAGCCACTCCGCAGGGGGGCACGAGCGCAGCAGTCGGCGCTTCAGCAGACGGCTCAGCGGCCAGCGGAGGAAGCTGGGATGCAGCCAGGCAAGCGACGAGCAGGGTGAAAAAATGGGATTTCAGAGGGCTCACTTCGCGGGCGTCTTGCTCGTCTTCCAGCCGTCCCCGGTCAGCCCGCCGTTTGCGGCGGAACTGAGCATCGAGAGTCGGAGCGTCGCGAAGCGCATAATTTTTATGGGCGATCCGGGTAATCACGAGCACATCCTTTTTCGCATCTCTCAACCAACCGCTCCATGAGCCACCAAATCGACCCGGTTATCCTTCAAAAGCTTCAGGCGTTCAGCCATCGACGCCGCAATCTCATCATCACGCGCGGCGTGTGTGCGGGAGTGGGGATGCTGCTGGCGACGATGATGGTGGTGGCGCTGGTGGACTGGCTGTTTGTGCTGCCGGATTGGTTGCGGTGGACTTTGAGCGGGGTGGCTTATTTGGCGGTGATTGTGGTGGAGTGGCGGTCTTGTTTGCGGTTGCTGGTGCATGCGCCGGGGGCGCGGCGGCTGGCTCGGTTGGTGGAACATGCGGAGCCGAAGTTGCGGGAGGATTTGCTTTCGGCGGTGGAACTGGGTGATCCGACTTCGGATGCGGGGTTTGATTCGGAGCAGTTTCGCGCGTTGGTGCAGTCGGATGTGGCGCATCGCATGGAGGGGATGGAGGTGGAGCGGTTGCTGCCGGTGAATTTGGTGCGGCGGTATCTGGCGATTGCGGGGGTGATCGTGGTGGCGCTGGTCGCGGGGTTTGCGGTGACGGGGTTGCAATTCGGGACGCTGCTGGCGCGGGCGCTTTTTCCGGGGGCGAATCTGGCACGCGTTTCGCAGTATCAGATCAGCATCGTGTCGCCCGATCCGGCGGAGAAGATCGTGCCGCATGGGGAGACGGTGCCGCTGGTGGCGTCGGTTTCGGGCGGGCGGGTGAGCAAGGCGGTGCTGGAGGTTTTCAGCGAAGGGGGCGGGCGCGAAGTAGTGCAGATGACGCCGCTCGCGGGGGATCAGTTTTCGGCCACGGTGCAGGTGGGGCGCGAGAATGTCCGGTATCGCGTGCGTGCGGGCGATGCGATCACGCGCAAGTATGAACTCGGCGCGGTGGCGCGGCCGCATGTGGTCGCGTTTGCGAAGACTTACCATTTTCCAAAGTACGCGCGGATGGCGGACAAGGCGGTGAGCGAGGAGAATGGCGATCTGGTGGCGCTGGAAGGGAGCGAGGTGGAGCTGCGGTTGAAGACGAATCAGGCGATCAAGTCGGGCGAGCTGCGGCTCGATCAAGGCAAGCAGCAAACGATAGTGCCGTTGACTGCGGAGGCTGATGGGCAGTTGGTTGGTCGGGTGCCGGTTTCGGCTTCGGGGACTTATCGCGTGTTTCTGGTCGGGGCGCAGACGGGGTTTGAGAACAAGTTTTCCCCGGAATACGAAATCCGAGCGGAGCCCGATCTGGTGCCGCAGGTGGAACTCGAATTGCCGAAGCAGGACATCATCATTCCGGCAAACGAGATCGTGGAGATTCGCGGGACGGCGAGCGACGATTTGCCGATCGCGCGGGTCGCGCAGATGACGCGGGTGAATGAGGGGCCGTGGAAGGAATTCGTGCTGGCGAAGGATGCGGGCGTCAAAGCGGGGGTGGAGCGGCGCTGGGATTTGTTCGAGCAGGGGGCGAAGGTGAACGACTTGCTGACGATCAAGCTGATGGTCGAGGATTTGAAAGGGCATCGCGTGGAGTCGCGTCCGATCCAGATCACGATCGCGGCGTCGGGTTTTGAGTCGCGGCGGCTGACTTCGCTGGAGGCGCAGCGGGCGTTGTTCGAGGCGATTCGCGATTTGCGCACGGCGGCGGAGGCTTTTGAAAAGCGGGCGAATGAGGCGCGCGAGACTTTTGAAAAATTGCCGGATGGCGATGCGGGGCGGAAGCAGGCTTGCGTGAGCGGTGCGGGCGCGGCAGAGGAATTTGAGCGGAAGGTAGCGGACGTTTCCATGGAACTGAACGCGGCGTTGCACACGGCGGGTGCGGGGCATGAGAGCGCGGACATCGTGCTGTTCGGGCGGATGCTGGCGAGGGTGAAGGTGGGCGGGCTGCAATTTGGAAAAGACGCGCTCGAAATCGCGACGGCGAATCCGGCGACGGCCGGAGCACGGGATTTTATGCGCGAGTTTTCGGAGTCGGCGGGGCGCACGACGCAGCGGGCGCGGGTGCTGGAAGATGCGTTTCGCATTTTCCTGAACTCCGAGGAAATCGACGTGCTCGCGGAGAATATGTACGTCGTGGCGCAGCAGCAGGGACGGCTCGCGGAGTTGGCGCGGACGAGTGGCACGGATGAAAAGAAGTGGTCGCAGATCGCGGGTCGGATGCGGGTGGTGACTTCGGAGACGCGGGCGCTGGAGGCGCAGATGACGGCTTCGGCGGCGCACGATCAGAATGGCGAACGCTTCAAGGAGATGCAGAAGGAGATCGAAAAATATCGCGTGGGGGTGGATGCGGCGCTCGCGCCGGGCGGGCAGGTGGATCGGATGCTGGACCCGACTTTGAAGCTGGCGAAGGCAACGATGGATGCATCGAAGCGGCTGCTGCAATTCAAGCGCGATGTGGCGAATCGTCCGGTCGAGATGGTGCGGAATGTGACAAATGAAGTCGGGCCGACTTGGGACAATTTCCAGAAGCTGCGGGAGGAAGTGAAGGCGGCGACGACGAACGACAAGGCTGCGCCGGAATTGCGGCGGATGCTTGCGGATCGGCGCTGGCAGAGGCGCGGGGAGTTTCTAAAGGCGCATGGCGATTTGGAGGAACTGCGTCCGAATCCTGATTCGTATTTTGTGAGCGATGTGCGCGCGGCGACGCTCGCGCTGCAAGGGCTGAAGCTGGCGAGTGATTGGGAGAAAGGACTCGCGGAGATGGATGAGAAATTTCGCCTGCTCGAAAGCGGGCACAATCTTTCGGAGGCGCTCGATGGGTTTAATCATCTCGCGGTGAATGAGCGTTGGGATATTTACACGCCGCGCTCGCAGACCTCGAATCCGCGCGATTGGTATTGGCTGGAAGGGCGGATGCGGACGCTGCCGGATGAACTTGGGAAGACGCAGCCGCCGGAGGCGTTGCGGAAAATTGTGGAGGAGGTGCGGCAGATTTTGTGGAAGGTGCAGCAGCAGCCTGCGTGGAAAAATGTGACGGAGGAAATGAAGGATCGTTTCAAAGTGGAGCGCACGCCCATGGGGTTGCCGCAGGATGTGGCGGTGATCGCGTCGGAGGTGAAGCGGGCGCTGGATCTTTTGCGGGAGCCGATTGCGGAGGCGCGGCAGGGCATCGAGGCGATGATTCCGAAGATCAGCGATGTGGCGGAGCAGCTTGCGAAAGAGACGGCGGATTTGAAAAAGGAGACGCAGCAGCAGGCGGAGAAAGCGGCGGAGCAGAAGCCGGAGGAAGTAGCGGCGGCGATGCAGGAGAAGATCGCGCAGCAGGAAAAGCTGAACACGAAAGTGGATGCGCTGAAGGATCTGATTCGTGCGGATGCGAACAAACAGAACGTGCTCGATCAGGAAGGTCGCGAGAAGGCGCGCGATGCGGATGATGCGCTGGCGATGCTGAAGGAACCCCCGCCGAAAGCGGAGGCGGCGTTGCAAGAGGCGGTGAAGGCGGAGCAGCCGGAATTGCGCGAGCAGGCGATGCACGAGGCGACGGTGCAGCAGCAGAAGCTGGAGGATTCGCTGAACCAGATCGCGCAGCATTTTGAAAATGTGGAGAACGGGAAGGCGGAGGAAACGCGGACGGCGTTGCGTGCGACCGAGGAGGAGAACGGCGTGAAGGATTTGCTCGATGCCCAATTTGCGAAGGCGGAGCAGCTCGCGGAGCTGTCGCAGAAAACGCCGGAAGAGATGCTGAAGCAGTTGGAGGCGGCGCTGCCGACCAATCCTGAAATGCGGAAGGCGCTGAGCCAGATCGCGCAGGATACGCTCGCGGGAGCGGAGCAGAAATTGGAGAAGGCTTCGCAGACGGAGCAGCAGGTCGCGAAGAATTTGGAGCAGCTCGTGGCGAATCCTGAGATGGCGAACGCGACCAATTTGCCACAAGCCGCGAAGAACGCGCAGGAGACGGCGAAGCAGGCGGTGGCGGCAGCGGAGAATGCGCGGAAGCAGGCGGACGAGGCGGTGCAGCAGGGGAAGAAGGCGGGGAATCAGGCGGCGGCGGATCAAGCGCGGAGGGCCCGTGCGGAGGCGACGCTGGCGAAACAAAACGCCGAGCAGGCGGCGCAGGCGGCGGATCAAGCGGCGCAGCAGAGTGCGAATCCGCAGACGTTGCAACAGACGGCGCAGACCGCGCAGCAAGCCGCAGAGAAGGCTGCGGAGTCGGCGAAAAATTCTGCGGCGGCGGCTCCGGCGGCGCAGCAGGCGAAGGAGACGGCGCAGCAGACTTCGGCGCAGCAGACGGGTGAGCAGCAGGCGAATAATCAGCAGACGGCGCAGGAAGCGGGCGAGGCGGTGAAGGCGGCGCAGGATGCGGCGCAATCGGCGAAAACTGCGGAGGCGGCGGCGCAGCAACTTGCGGCGATGGCCCAGGCGCAAACGCAGAGCGCGAAGGCGCTGGCGGAGAATTTACAAAAGGCGACGGAGAACGCGCGGGAGGCGGTGAAGAAGGCTTCGGCGGCGGCGGAGAATGCGCGGCAGCAATCGGAGAAGGCGGCGCAAACGGCGAAAGCTGCGAACAATCCGGCGGCGGCGCAGCAGAGTCAGACGGCCCAAGCGGAGGCGACGAAGGCGGCGCAAAACGCGCGGGAGGCCGCGCAGGCGACGGAACAAATGGCGCAGCTCAGCCAGAATCCGCAGGCCGGGCAACAAGCGGCGCAGGCGGCACAGCAGGCTGCGCAGAAAGCGGGTGAGGCTTCGCAAAATGCGCAAGCGGCGACTGCGCCAGCGAAGCAGGCTCAAGCGAGTGCGGAGCAAGCGGCGGCGCAGCAATCCGGTCAGGAGCAGGCCAACAGTCAGCAAGCTTCAAAAGAAGCGGCGGCGGCGGCGC